>JAJYUG010000005.1:6404-49852 GCA_021792655.1 Thermoplasmata archaeon
GTCCTGATTTTCCGTCGCTGGCAAACTTATTTAATCACTAATATAATCACGTGTGGCTTTAACAGCAGGTGTAGTGTAGACTGGTCCAGCACGAGAGCCTTCCAAGCTTTCGACCCGGGTCCAAATCCCGGCACCTGCATTTTACTGTAGATTGCAAACCCCTGTTTTCATTTCCAGTACAATTGTATTTATTCACTCACTAGCAGTGACCACGCAGGCTTGTGCCTTTCAATCATTTGATTAATGCACACTGATCCGATCGGACCTGCAACAGTGGCCGCAAAAGGGAAGCAAAGCGTCAGTGAAGAAAGATTGCGATCAGGATGATCACGAATGGCAAGGTTATGAGAGCTATAGTCCCCGGGTGACCGAAATTGAGTGTATAGCCAACTCCGAATCGCTTTGGGACCAGCCATCTTGGGTCTTTCCTGTTTACATAGACAACTCCTCCACGCCAGTAAAGGTCATCGTCCATCATCGATTCCTGTTTCATGCCGGCAGTATTACCTGAAGCTGCCAGGATTCTAGGTTTTCGGATGTTGCTGCCGAGCTGTCCTGTCAGATAGGAGACCACAACTATCAGAACAAGCATGGCAAATACCGGTGCAAGAACCAACGGGAGCAGATAATTTCCCGGCTTGAATATACCCCATATCTGGAGACTCGAAAGCAGCAGAGTAGTGTTTATGAAAACCGGGATGAGCAAGAGCATAGCTGTCATGCGGTACCGGAATATCTCGCCTCTCTCCATGGACTCCCTGGACGGGTTGTCTACCCTGAATGAGGTTCTGGAAATTGCGTATGCGATTATCAGCATGAGGGCAGTTGTGGCGATGCTTATGAAACCAACAAGGAACACGCTCCCTATGGATTTAGCCGAGTACTGGTTAGGCACGCCATTGGAACCAAAGTGAGTGGGAAAAATTGAAGGAATGCTTGGATAGTACAGGATGCCAATCACAAAAAGGGCAATCAGAACAAGCAGACCTGGAACTGCATAAACCCACGGGAACTGTGCTGTTTCTGCTGTCACAAATTGTGCAGTGACGGTTTGGCTTGCCCGTTCAACCCATCTTTCATCTCTCTTTCTCTTCGCAATTGCGTAATGCTCCGGAAGATAGACAAAGAACGCCATCAGTACAACGAACAACGGGTATACGGCAAGCAATAGATAGTAACGGTATACAACAGTGAAAATCAATACTTCAGACAGGACGGTGATCAGCAGCACCGCAATGAGATAGGTCCTCTGTGCCTTTCTTACAGGTGCTGTTGACCTGAATTCCGCTGGAGTTCTTACTCCAAATATTATGGACTTCTCTGTAACGTAGGGTATGATAGACAGTATAATGCCGATTGCGGCAACAAGCAGCATTTCCATGACTTCAAGGGCTGATGGGCTAAACATTTCGGCAGTCTCCCTTCTTATTCCTTGACCTGGTTTTCAGTATCTTCTTTATGGCGTCAATGATTTCGTCTTCGCCAAATCCTCTTGCAAGCGCGTCGCTTATCAGTTCCTGTTCCCTGCTGAAGAATTCGCTGACAGACCTCTCATCATGCCTGCCGGCCGTCACCACATATTTCCTGTTTCTGGTAAGTGAAATAATTCCATTTTCTCTCAGCATCTGGTAGGATCGGTTGACCGTATGGAAATTGACGTCAAGAACTCCTGCCAGTGTTCTGGATGGTGGCAACACGTCGTCCATGACAAGAACTCCCGCCGATATCTGTGATACTATCTGGTCGTAAATTTGTTTGTAAGGCGGTTCCTTTGAGTTGTGATCCACAGTTATTGTAAGCATATGACATAGTCTATATCGTATAGAACGTATAAAATTTTTCCTTCACTTCTGACTCACACCCGGCTGACAGTGATTTAACGGGTGGAGGGCAAGCAAAGCATGGGAGCATAGAATGTTTAAGGCTACCTTCCAAACAACTATTTAGTTTTCAGGGATATGAGTGCCATATGATAGAACTTGACGGTGAAAACCTTACCATAGAAGGAGTTTACAGAATTGCCGTGCTTCAGGAGAAAGTTTCATTTTCTCCCGGCGCAGTCAAGAGAATCAATGATTCCAGGGAAAACCTTGAAAAACAGATAAGGAAAGGATCCACAATTTATGGCGTCAACACCGGGTTTGGCAGCCTGCTCAATGTAAAGATTGAAAGCGATGACATAATGGAGTTGCAGAGGAACCTTATCCGTTCTCACTCATCCGGGGTCGGCAGCCCATTGCCAAGAGAATATGTGAGGGCCATGATGGCCATAAGGCTGAACAGTTTTTGCAGGGGCTTTTCAGGCGTCTCTGAAAACCTCGTTAAGTTCGCGCTGATGATGCTCAATGAGGGGATTACCCCGGTGGTTCCGAGATATGGATCAGTGGGTGCAAGCGGAGACCTTGCCCCACTTGCCCACATAGCCCTGGCCATAATGGGTGAGGGATCGGTTTATTACCGGGATGAGGTGACCGACACCCACGACCTGTACAAGAAACTCGGTATTTCGCCGTACCAGTTCACTGAAAAGGAGGGGGTTGCGTTCATAAACGGGACCGCTGCAATATCGGCCATACTTTCCGTGGAGATTTTCAGGGCCTTGAGGTTGATGAGAAATTCACTCGCTTCCGCCGCCCTCTCCTTCGAGGGACTGGGAGGAACTCTCAAAGCCTTCAGGGAATGGGCGGTAGGGACAAGGAGTCACCCCGGACAGGTATCTGTTGCGACCATTTTCAGGGATCTGCTTTCCGACAGCACTATTCTGAAGAAATCTACTGCCGAGAAGGTACAGGACCCCTATACACTGAGGTGTATTCCACAGGTATACGGTGCAGTGCTGGATACAATAAACTATGCGAGCAGGGTAACCGCAACAGAAATAAATTCTGCGACCGACAATCCCCTAGTCTCTGAGGAAGAGATAGTATCGGCCGGCAATTTTCACGGTGAGCCTGTCGCGCTTGTATGTGACTTCCTTGCCATCGCCCTGACCGACCTTGGGAACATGATTGAGAGAAGAATAGCCCGGATAACTGACGGAAATTTGAGCGGACTCCCACCATTCCTGGTAAGGAACAGCGGCCTTAATTCAGGATACATGATTCCGCAATACGTGGCTGCTGCACTCTGCAACAGGAACAAGACCCTCAGTTTCCCCTCTACTGCAGACTCGATCCCAACTTCGGCGAATCAGGAGGATCATGTCAGCATGGGGATGAATGCGGCGATCAAGCTTTCCGAGATTGTCTCAAATGTGTATCACATTATTTCCATAGAATATCTTACCGGCGCACAATCGCTTGAATTCGCCAGTGATAAGCCGTCAAGGTTTGTCTCCGGCATTTATGATGAGATAAGAAAGATAGTGCCTGCTCTTGGCAATGACAGGCCACCATACATTGACATCGAGAGAATCTACGAAAAGATAACGGGAGATGGGTTTGACATGGAGAAGCTGAAAGCAGTCAAGTTAAAATAAAGGATTTTATCCGGAGACAAAATCACCCATCATCATGATCGCCCACGATGATAAGATAAAGCTGCGGTTCAAACCTGGCAAAGCGTTTCTGGATTCCATCCCTGATAAGCTCAGGAAGGATGCAATTGCAGTTGAATGCGCAGGAAAAGTATTTGACCTGTCGATCGTGCCCGAAGGTGAAATGGAATGCAACCTGTTGACCAGATATTCTGCGCAGTCTCTGGAAATCCTGAGACATTCTGCTGCACATCTGCTGGCCCAGGCTGTCACTGAAATGTACCCGGGGGCCCTTCCCAATGCCGGGCCGGTGACAGAAGATGGTTTTTACTATGATTTTGACATGAAACCGGTCTCGTCAGATGACCTTGCTGTGATCGAATCCAGAATGAAGGATATAGCAAGGAGCGGAATACCGGTAGTAAGGGAGGAACACAGCAAGCCGGAACTCCTCGATATATTCAGGTCCAACCGGTATAAGGTCGACAAGATAAGGGATAATGTTGAGGAATCGGGAAAATCAACTGCGTACAGGCAGGGCAACTTTGTCGATTTCTGCAAGGGGCCCCATGTGCCGAATACGGCATTCCTCCAGGCAGTGAAGCTGCTCTCAATTGCTGCCACACATTATAAGGGGGAAGTTGACGGAACACCAATGATACGCATTTATGGAACTGCATTTCCTGACGAAAAGCAACTGAACGCATTCCTCAAGATGAAGGAGGAGGCATCGAAGAGGGATCACCGTAAGATAGGCGTCGAGATGGACCTGTTCCTGTTCAACTCTGAAAGGGCTCCCGGATTCCCCCTCTATACCCCCAACGGCACAATAATCAGGAACGAGCTGATGAACTACATGCGGGAGAAAAACTCCGGAAGAGGATGGATGGAGGTCTGGACTCCACACGTATTCAGGGACACCATGTGGAAGCAATCAGGCCATTACGCGAAATACAAGCCAGACATGTTCACATTCGAGCTTGAGAACCACGAGGGGTACGGCCTTAAGCCCATGAACTGTCCTGGCCATATCACAATATTCGAACGGGAACACCACAGCTACAGGGACTTGCCAGTCAGGTACAGCGAGTTCGGGACGGTCTACAGGTATGAAAAATCCGGCGAGGTTGGTGGATTGACAAGACCCAGGGCTTTCACGCAGGATGATGGTCATGCATTTCTCTCCATGGACCAGATACTTGAAGAGGTCAAGAGCCTGATTTCCCTGGTGCGTGAGACTTACGAAACCGTACTTGGAAATACAGAGGCAACTTTCGACCTGAGCCTTATGGACAGGGATCATCCAGAGCTCTACCTTGTCACATTTGTATGCAGGGATTGCCAGACAAAGGTCGAGACAAGGAGAGGAGCCTCGGAAGAAAAATTCCTGTGCCCGAACTGTGGATCAGAGCATCTCGATCCTGATCTTTCTCTGTGGGATCAGGCGAGTGACCAGCTGAGGGAAGCCCTGGTACAATCTGGACTGAACTTCAAGGAATACCCAGGGGAATCCGCATTCTACGGCCCGAAAATAGATGTACACACCAAGGACGCAATAGGCAGGAGCTGGCAATTGTCCACGATTCAGCTTGACTTTTTCCTTCCGACGAACTTCGGTCTTTACTACATAAACAGCGAAAGCAAGAAAGACAGGATCGTGATGATTCACAGGGCAATATTTGGCAGCCTTGAGAGATTTATGGCAATTCTCCTTGAGCATTATGCCGGAAAGCTCCCGACGTGGCTGTCGCCCATGCAGGTATACCTTTCTCCAGTAAGCATAGGTTCACAGGAATACGCTGAGCAGGTTTATAAAAAACTTAAGGACAGCGGCATCCGGACGACCCTCGATGTTTCGCCGGAGACCATCAGCAAGAAAATCAAGATGGTCCGGGAGAAAAGACCCTCGTATGTAGGGATAGTCGGGGAAAATGAGCTTAAGGACGGGACCATAACAATCAGGGGCAGAGACAACAAACAGAAGACCTACCAGATTGATGAGTTTATTGACGAAATAAAGAAAGAGATCAGGGAAAGAAGAATTGCCCAGATGATCTAGGACCGGATCACCGGACGATCATTTTCCGGCTGCCGGCGCCAGTTTTTTCTTCTCTTCCCTGATTGAATTTACAAGAGCAGGTATGGCTTCATAGAGATCGGCATTTATGACATAGTCCGAATACTTTATAATTTCAGCATTAGGGTCTGTGTTTATCGCTATGATTGTCTCGCTGTTCTTCATGCCCATTATGTGCTGGATCTTTCCGGATATTCCAGCCGCGACGTATAATCTGGGACGAACGGTCTGCCCGGTCTGGCCAACCTGGTGATCCCTGCTTATCCATCCCATATCTGCGGCAGGTCTCGTGGATCCAACAACTCCGCCAATTTCACTGGCAAGCTCCTCAATGAGTTTGAAGCCATCTGCCTTTCCAAGCCCCATGCCCCCCGACACAACCACCTTGGCTGCAGTCAGGTCCACAGCGTTCTTCTTCTTGAACTCCAGCACTTCCTTTTTAAGTAGTGACTTGTCGACCTTCACGCTTTTGATCCTGATTTCTCCCTTTGGTGATTTTACCCTGTCCGGAACCGGAAATATTCCAGCCCTTGCGGTAGCCATCTGCGGGCGGTGTTTTTTACACAGTATTTCAGCCAGCATGCTTTCCCCATACGTTGGCCTGTTTGCAGAAAGA
The DNA here is from genome assembly GCA_021792655.1 of Thermoplasmata archaeon. GTDB lineage: Archaea > Thermoplasmatota > Thermoplasmata > Thermoplasmatales > Thermoplasmataceae > B-DKE. The sequence continues at coordinate 12,573 of JAJYUG010000005.1, forward strand.
ATTCTGGTGTCCTGCTCGATGTCGAGTTCCGTGCAGTCTGCTGTTACTCCTGCCTCGCAGCTGACGGCAATTCTTGAAGCAAGGTCCCTTCCGTTTCTTGTTGCCGGTATCAGGAAAATGTTAGGTTTCTCCTCCTTCACGAAATCCGAGATTATCTTGGAATATGGTAGCGTTCTGTATACGCTTAAATCCGGGGATTCGGCTCCTAAAACTATATCACATCCGTATGATACCGCCTCCTTGGCCTCATTCTTGATATCTCCCCCGAGCAGCAGGCAGTAGAGTTTCTCCCCGACCTTGTCTGCTATCCTCTTTCCCACACCTATCATTTCCAGCGCGGGCCTGATCAGCCTGTCTTCCCTCGTTTCAAGGAACACAAATACATTCTTGTATTCTTCAGGCTTGGCTGCAGGGGTTGCCATCTTTATTCCTGCCATTTTACTCCTCCTCCAGCTTAAGAATCTTCTTCTCGTAGAGTTCCCTTGCGAGATCCCCCAGTCCAGCGATATCTATCTTCTTTGCAGCCCTTTCTCTCTCCTTTATTGGCCTCATCTTCCTCACTATGGTTGGAGAGCCTCTAACACCCACCCATTCAGGCTGTAGGCCAATCTTATCATGATCCCAGACTTCCATGCCTTTCTTTACGGCATCTATTTTTCTCCTGAGAGTCTGCATTCTTGGAGAATTAGAATTCAACAGCACAGTAACCAGGACAGGCGTTGGAACCCTCACTGTTTCTGTGCCACCCTCCAGTTCGCGATCGGCGGTCACGTATCCATCCTCGTATTCCACACTGCTGGCGTAGGTGATCTGGTCTATGTTCAGGAACTCAGCAACACCTGGTCCGACATGTCCGGTGCTGGAATCCGACGATTCCTCCCCTGCAAATATTATGTCAAACTTACCAATCTTTGAAATTGTCGCTGCGACAGTCAGTCCCGTGGGGTACGTGTCAGCTCCACCGAAGAACCTATCCGATGCAAGTATTGCCCTGTCCGCACCTCTTGCAAGGCATTCGATCATCGTTGTTTCGGCCTGTGGCGGCCCCATGGAAATAACTGTTACATTTGCCCCAACCTTGTCCTTTATCCTAAGGGCAGCTTCAAGCGCATTCTCATCTGCACTGTTTGTCACGTTTCTTGTAAGGCTCCTGTTCAGGTTCATTGTTACGGGATCAATTACGACCTCCTGGCTATCCGGAACCTGCTTGACCATGACTATAATTTCCAAAACCATATGCATTCACCCGAATTTGTACTTTATCCCGTGCGCTCCCTTTGTGTTTGTCCAGGTAACGCTTCCGTGTGCACATGCCACATCGCACGTACCGCATTCCACGCAGTCTTCATATTTGAAGTTCAGCTTTCCCTCAATCAGCGTATAGCAGTTTGCGGGACAGGCAAATGTGCAGAAGTGATCTGGACACGTCTCGCAAATGTCTGGTTTCACCGTGATATGTGCATAGGATTTGTCTGTTTTGTAATTTAATACTGATAATCTGTCCTCTATCTTCATTATCACATCCTCCTCATCATTCTGTATGCTTCCATTATGCTGGAAGCTTTGAGCATGTCGTTTTCCGACATGGCGTCGAGAAGCATGCCAGTCATGTGCTTTTTTGGCTTCCCCTCCTCCATGAAGAGATTCAGCATAAGTGATTCGAGCATCGCAGGAACCTTCTTGTGAACAAAGGGGCTCCAGGTTACATTCTCTATGCCCTTGAATGTCCGCATGTCCTTCATCACGTACGACGACTCCAGGCGATCCTGGTATAGTTTCAAGGCACTTTCCGAGTAATCCATTCCCTTTGATGCCTCAATAAATGTGTCAGCTGCTATTATGCCGGAATCTATGGCATAATTCATGCCCTGAAGCACAAGACCGTTGCTGAATGAGAAGCCAGCCGAGTCGCCAGCGATCATGTATCCATTGCCGTACAGCTTTGGCATGGATCCTATGCCGCCTTCCTGCACAAGATGAGCACTGTATTCCTGCATATTTCCCCCCTCAAGGAGAGGTGCTATATATGGATGGCCGGTAAAGGACTCAATAATGTCAAAAGAATGGGTAGCATCGTTTTCCCGGAGGTGAGACATTGATACCACGATTCCCACGGAAATGCTGTCCTTATTTGTATAGAGGAATCCTCCTGCCTCGACCCCGTTCTGCAGGTACCCGAGTACATACTCGCAGGCGAAACCGGCACCGCTTTTCAGGTGAAAGCGCTCGTTTATGGTTGCCTCTGGAAGAGTGATTACTTCCTTGACTCCAATAGCAACATCACGATCCGAAAGGCGCTTATGCAGTCCTGAATCAATCGCCACCCTTGGGTTGGCGCCTTCACAGAGGATAACAGCATCTGATGTTATAACATCCCCACCCTGTTCCACCCCTGTAACTTTCCCATTTTCCATGTGAAGCTTCTCAACGGTAACGCCGTTAATGACCATGGCTCCGGCTTCCTTTGCCTTCCTTGCCAGCCATTGGTCCAGCTTAGCCCTGAGTACCGTATAACCTGTCTTCTTCTGCTGCAACTTCTTTGAACTGAAATCTATTCCTATCTTGGAATCCTGTGTCAGAAATGCCACGGATTTTGTGTCCACGAATCTCTCTACCGGGGCACTTTTTTCCCAATCCGGAATTATGGATGAGAGGCTGCTGCCCCATAGAACTCCTCCAGAGACGTTCTTGCTGCCGGGCGGGTCGGATTTTTCAACGAGAAGCACATTTTTTTTAGAAGATGCGAGTCTAATAGCGGCTGATGCCCCAGCTGGGCCAGCACCAATCACAATGGCGTCAAACTCACTCATTTCTATTGGAGATTCCTGATTCAATTATAATGTTTTCTTCGGTTTTCCCCGCTATAATCATTACTTGAAAATAAGGAAGAAAGTTAACTTTGTACTATCTCCAGATCGATAATATAATTTACCTTTGCTGGAATCTGGAAAAATATTGAACCTTCGGGAGATCTATGAGCTTCTTTACAGCCACTATGGTGATCTTGGATGGTGGCCTGCAGACAACGATGAGGAGATCATAATCGGATCTGTCCTTACTCAGAACACATCCTGGAAAAATGTCGAGATTGCACTCAGGAGGATGAAAGACTATCAGATCCTGGGATTATCAGAGATATGTGGAAGCAACATGGATACTATTAAGAAAGCTATAATGCCCTCCGGCTTCTATAACAGGAAAGCAATGACGCTTAAACGGCTATCAGCAGGCATTATAGAGAGATTCGGCAGCGTGGAAGCCATGAAAAGGCAAACCGCAATAGACGTGACCACTTTTCTGAGAAGCATTCACGGAATCGGTCCAGAAACCAGGGATGATATATTGCTTTATGCTCTTGGATTCCCTGCCTTCATCATTGACAGCTACACAACCAGGATTTTCACCCGGTTCACCGGAAAGGAAAAATATCAGCACGACCTGCTAATGGGCAAAGTTCCCATCAGTGACATAGGCCTGAATGTTGATGAATTGAAAAACATTCACGCTATGCTGGTGCTTACAGCAAAGGAACACTGCCGCAAGATACCTGTTTGCAAAGGTTGCCCACTGGAAACAAAATGCTCATTTGCACTTGAAAAGGAAAAATAGGATTCTATCCGATGCTGACTATCTTGCCGTAGCCTATGAGTCTCCACCTGTTTGAGATTCTCCTGCCAATGGATATTCTCTCTCCGATGTCTGAAGCCACGGGATATTTCAACGTTATCTCTATGTTCTGATCTCTAACGGCAGTGGCAACCCCAACCGTATTAGCTGTGCCAACGGTGAGCATCAGGCTTTCCTTTGACTTCAAGGGCTCCACATTCTGTTCTTCCTCGAATCCTACCACCCTCTTTAGCAGACTGGCTTCAATAGACATGTTGAAAACAACGCTTGGTACCCTTCCCACCTTTCCTACTACCCGCCCAGTGAATGAATCTCCCTTCGTGAGGAATGGATCAAGTTTAGTGCCTACAGCGGCAAGTCCACCAGGGATTATCCTGTCGTATGAGCTCTTTCCGGCCATGAGGCTGACAATCTCTGTGACAACATTTTCCCAAGTTGTCTTGTTCCCCTTGGTGACCTGAATGCCTGGTGCAATTTCAATCTCGTCTCCAACGCCAAGCGAACCCCTGATGAGCGACCCACCCAGCACTCCTCCCTTTATGTTTTGAGGATTGGCTCCGGGTTTGTTGACGTCAAAGGATCTGGCAACATACATCAATGGATTGGCATTTATGTCATACTTTGGAGTTGGAATAACATCATTGATCGCCTTCATCAGAGCATCAATATTGGTGCTGTGATATGCGCTCACAGGTATAATGGGTGAATCCTGGGCGACGCTCCCCTTGAGGAACGCCTTTATCTCCCTGTAACTTTCCATGGCCCGCTCCCTTGTTACAAGGTCAATCTTGTTCTGAACTACCACTATGTTCTTTATGCCCATAATGTCCAGGGCGATGAGATGTTCCCTGGTCTGTGGCTGAGGGCATTTTTCGTTTGCCGCTATCACAAGTAGAGCCCCGTTCATTATGGACGAACCGGAGAGCATCGTCGCCATCAGCGTCTCATGCCCCGGCGCATCCACGATTGAGATTACCCTGCTCAATTCGCAGCTGTCATTAAGTTTCTTTCCTGAATATACTTCCTCTCCGGATTCATCGGTACACTTGTATACAGGAACATCGGCGTACCCCAGCTTTATTGAGATTCCCCTCTTGATTTCCTCAGAATGCACGTCGGTTCTCGTCCCCGTTAGCGCCAGGGTTAGCGTGCTTTTGCCATGGTCAACATGGCCTACCATTCCAATGTTAACAGACGGCTGTGGAAGCATTACTGGGTATCCTTCTTTTCTTCCTTGGGGCCTAGTGGATCCGGGCCATACTGAGTTACGACAAGGTTAAGCTGAGAAATGTCAGGTCCGATAATTGAACCCCTGAATGTGACCCTCTTTCTCTTGCCGTTTTTACCTCTTCTTCCTTCCCTGTATGTAACAAGTATTCTTTTCTTACCGCCGATCTGCAGATCCCTTTTCATGGGAAACCCGTCGCTGGAACTTCCGCCCGTGAGTTTCATCTTGTAACCGGGAAGGTTAAAGAATATGCCGTCCAGCTCATCCCCGATCTTCCTGCCAACAAGCGCGTTAAGTGAATCCTGTGTTACCTCGACTTTGTATGTCTTTCCGACCTTTGGATCTGCTATTATTGCAACCGAATTTTCCATTTATACAACCTTCTGCTAAATCAGTATTATAGAGCAAATTTGCCTTGAAATTGCTATTCTTAATTAATAGCTTCCTAATAAAATTATAGATTGCTGTAGGGTTGCGCCGCCTGATCCAGATACACTCACTTCGTCCTCGAATTCAAGGCTCTCAACTTGTTGGGTTTTTGTCCCTGCTTGCTGTTGATTTCCCTGGATCCATAGGTGCAGGATGATCTGTGGTTCGAATCAATTGCCAATCAAAAAACTTGATGTCCTGGTGATCATAAATGTTTTTTACTGATGGTACATCGGAGTTCGATGCTCGTTCTGGGAATTGAGGGGACTGCCCATACAATTAGTTCCGGGATCATAGACGAGGCACGCGTCCTTTCCAACGTAAATTCAACGTATATACCTCCCACTGGAGGTATCCATCCCAGAGAAGCTGCAATACATCATTCAGCAGAAGTCGTTTCAGTTATCCAGAGATCTCTTGAAGATGCCTCTGTAGAGATGAAAGACATAGACGTGGTTGCCTTCTCTTCCGGACCTGGCCTCGGCCCATGCCTGAGAGTTGCTGCTACAGCTGCGAGGACACTATCAATCAAATTTGCGAAGCCCATAGTGAGGGTTAATCATCCGCTTGGTCATATCGAAATAGGCAGGAAATTAACTGGCGCGCTGGACCCCGTGATGCTTTACGTGTCCGGCGGAAACACACAGGTACTCGCCCACCTCGACGGAAGATACAGGGTCATAGGGGAGACCATAGATATTGGAGTCGGAAACATGCTCGATAAGCTTGCCAGAGAATTCGGCATACCGTTTCCTGGCGGTCCGATAATAGAGAAAATGGCAGCCAGCGGATCGGAACTGCATGAACTGCCATATTCCGTAAAGGGTATGAACTGTTCGTTCTCAGGAATACTAACTGCAGCCCTGTCCCTGAATAAAAAGGGGAAGAGGACCGAGGATATTTTTTACAGCGTTCAGGAAACGAGTTTTGCCATGCTCGTGGAGATACTTGAAAGAGCCCTCTATCTCACAGGCAAGAAAGAGATCATGATCGCCGGAGGCGTTGCCAGGAACGACCGCCTACGGCAGATGATAACTGATATGGCGGCAGAATCCGGTTATAATGCAATGCTGACCGACAAGCAATTCTGCATGGACAACGGGGCAATGATTGCACAGGCTGGAATTTTGATATACAAGTATCGCGGCGGTGAAAGGATAGAAGACACCCACATAAATCAGAGGGAGAGGATTGACGCTATCGAGGCTCCCTGGGTCAGGTCAAAAAAACTTTTTCCTGAAATGGGAACCGGGGCAGAATCCGTGACTATTGAGGGAAGTTTCTACGGGAGGGACGTTGTGATAAAGAGAAGGGTATCAAAAAAGTACCGGAACCCCGTCCTTGATTCCCGGATAAGGTCGGCGAGGCAGAGAAACGAGTTCATAATTCTCAAAAAAATGGATGAAATGGGGATCAGTGTCCCCATTGTCTATGACTACGACCCGTATGAAAATTCCATCACTATCGAGAGGATTGAGGGAGTGATGCTATCACAATTCCTTTCAGCAAATGAAGAGACAGGAACTGTTGTTCAAGATCTCGGTAACGTGATTGGCGCCATACATTCAAAGGGAATAACCCATGGGGATCTGACTACAAACAATATTATGGTCATAGACGGAAAAGTATGCTTGATTGATCCAAGCATGGGGAAGCTGGATTCTACAATGGAGGAAATTGCTTCCGATGTCTTTCTCCTCATAGAATCTTTCAGGAGTCTGAACAGCAACAGGAAGGATCTTATTGATGAGTTTATGGAGAGTTACAGCAAAAATTTTCCAGATTCACCGGCAGTTATAGAAACACTTGGTATTATGGAGAAAAGGAGAAGGTACGTTTGATAAAATTTGTAACAAGCAACGAGCATAAATACAATGAACTCAGCAGCATTTTTTCAGCCAATGATATTAAAATAGAATGGGTAAGGATGAAATATGAGGAAATCCAGGCGGATACTACAGAGGAGATTTCCCTTGACAGCTGCAGAAAACTTCAGTTGGTGATTGAAGACACATTCTTCATGGAAGATACCGGGCTTTACATCTCCCCCCTGAAAGGATTCCCAGGACCGTATTCCTCCTATGTGAACTCGACGATTGGCAACAAGGGCATATTATCACTGCTTGGAGTAGACCGCAGTGCGTATTTCCAGACCGTAATTTCACTGAGTTATAGAAGGAAAGTCTACCAGTTCTCTTCTACACTGCGTGGGTCAATATCGACAGAGGAGCGCGGTAAAAACGGGTTTGGGTTTGATCCGGTCTTTATTCCGGAGGGTGAAGGTCTCACACTGGCCGAAATGGACCCTGAACGCAAGAACACGATTTCACACAGGAGGAAAGCTGCTGAAAAGCTGATCTATTTTATCAAGACTAGAAATGAATTAAATAATGAGTGATTATACTCTTCTTATACATGTCAGCCAGGATTAAGGATTACCAGTTTTATATTTATCTAGTTGCGTTTGTGATTTCTTTCTTTGTATTTGTGATATCAGCAAACGATGTCATATTCCACAGCGATTTTCTTTCGAACTCCGCCCTCTCCTTTTCCTCCCTTGGAAACTGGGACTACTGGATTTTTGTGGCGGGTATCATTTTTACGCTCCTCTTTTTCTATTTTCTTTACAGAATAACCATAGACATGAGAAAATTCGAGGAACTTGTCTCAAAGCAGAGCAAGTATAATTTTGTGAAATCAATGAAAGACCTGCAGAAGATAGCAAGACGCCTTGGGCCAAAGTACGAGAGGCAACTGACCGCAGCAATGGAAAAATTCAAGGTAAAATAGAACCCAGGGGATCATAAGTCTTTACAGCGTTTCCCGAGGCCAAGGCACAGGATTGAAATCAAAAGTTGGGATCCTGATTTCATTCAGGGTTATTAACCCGATATCAGTTCATAAACAAACTGCGGAAGACTGAAAGCGCCTTCTAGCACCTGCGCATTGAAGTATTTTCCAGGGCTCACTTCGTCACCTCTAACCGAGAGAGCGGAGTCACTGCCCATTGTAAACGACCAGAAACCGCTGGGGTAGGTTGGAATGAACGCAGTATATACCGAAACATTGCTAAAAACTTCTTTCATGCCATTATATGCAAGCTTGAGTCCATTCGGCTGATAGAACGGTGATCCAGATTGCGTAACTATTATGCCATCCTTTGAAAGTGCCTTCTTGACAGAATTGTAGAATTCCTTATGGAAAAGCACCTCTGCTGGACCTACCGGATCCGTCGAATCAACAATTATAATGTCGAACTTGTCTCTGTTTTCCTTAAGGAAATCAGCGCCGTCGCCGATGATAAGTGTCACCCGGCTGTCAGAAAATGAAGATGCAAGGGAGGGAAAGAATTTCCTGGAGACCTCTACTACCTGTGAATCGATTTCCACATTTGTGATCTTCTCAAGTCCGAGCTTGAGGAATTCCTTTGCCGCGCCACCGTCACCACCACCAATGATAAGTGCACTCCGTGGTTTGCGAGTTGCCATGAAATATGGAACTCGAGTGATCATCTCATGATAAACAAATTCATCCTTTTCCGTCAGCTGGACAGTTCCATCAATGGAAAGCAGCTTACCAAAATCGTACGTCTCAAATACATCTATTCTCTGGAAATCGGTCTTGACTGAAAGAAGTTGATCCATGACCCTGAACGAAAGCTGGAGATTTTCAGAGTATCTCTCGGAGAACCAGTTTTCTATAAGTCTCATCGGTCTTCATCATTTCTCCATATATAATTATATTTTTCCGCATTTGGTTTGCGGTTCCTACCAAGAGCCCTCGATTTTTATGAAATTGTGCTCATTGCTTGATGCAATACCTCTGCATCTGAATTTTACGAAACTGTTAAATAAGGAGAAGAGCAAACAGAAAAGAGCCATAATAGTGCTTCCGTGAGCTATAGTTATATCCAGAAATTTTTATTATAATAATGACATATCCCCAAAATGTTTGTTATATGCTGTTTATATAAAATCCAATGCAAATATTTTAATACTTCTAATTATATTATCATAGTGGAGGGATTAAGTGGTAGGAATTAGTGAAATCTCTAAGTCTGTAGCAAAGAAGACCAACACAACCCAGAAAGTGGCTAGAAATGTCATAAAGACTTTTCTGGACACAGTGATCATGGAGTCGGACAGGGGATCTAAGATCAACCTTGCCGGATTTGGTATCTTCGAAAGAAGAACCCAGATGGCCAGGAAGGCTAGGAACCCACAGACAAAGAAGATTATTGACGTGCCCTCAAAGAAGAAATTCGTCTTCAGGGCATCCAGCAAGATAAAATACAAAAAGTAATTTTAGAACTTTCTATTAATTTTTTTTAAATTCTCTTTTTGACCTGATTATTAAGGCTCCTGTCTTTTATCCTAATTTAATATCCATCTGAAGTGATAGCGCATACTATTTATAAGCCCCAGCTTATTTTCTGGGAAACAACCAAGGCATGCCCGCTTGCATGCAGGCACTGCCGTGCCGAGGCTATTTTCGAACCCTTTCCTGGTGAATTAACTACGAAAGAGTCCTTCAAACTTCTTGATGAAATAGCGCAGTTTCCCAAGCCATACCCCGTTCTGATCCTTACCGGGGGAGATGTACTCATGAGGAGCGATCTTGAGTCCCTGCTGAAGAGGGCAACAGAACTCGGGATCAAGACTGCATTGAGCCCGGCTGTGTCCGGGAGGATTGATGAAAGTCTGGTTGCCATGGCAAAGAGATACGGTGTACATTCGGTATCGCTGAGCCTTGACTGGGCCGATGCTAAAAAGCAGGATGAATTCAGAGGAAAACAAGGTGTTTTCGATGAAAGCATAAGAGCAATCAAAATGTTCAGCCGTGAAGGTATTCCTCTGCAGATAAATACCACAGTGTTTGAGGACAATGCAATGGAGTTACCAAAGATCCTCAGCATGATCTCCGGACTTGGAGTTAGGGTCTGGGAAATTTTTTTCCTCATAAGAATTGGCAGAGGAGAGACACTGATGGACCTCTCAGCTGAAAAGATGGAGGAAGTAAACAACTGGCTGTTCGACGTGAACGGACCCAGCATCACGATTAGAACTGTGGAATCACCCATATTCAAACGCATAGAGTTAAGCCGCGGTTCCGGTCAGATATATAGTGGCGGTAAGCTTTACAGAGACCTTATGGCAATTACCGATCCGAAATTTATCAGGAATGGGATCAGGGTGCAGGCAGGACATCCTGGCGGTCGGATGCGGACACTGTTTGTTGGCCATGATGGGAGCGTACTCATTAATGGATTTATAGAGCAGCCACTCGGCAATGTGAAAAACACACCTCTGCTTGATATATGCACAGATAATGACGTGCTCACCCGCCTCGAGGAACCATGGACTTTTGGAGGAAAATGCGGTTACTGCTCATACAACAGTGTGTGCGGTGGATCACGTGCGCGTTCCTTCACCTCAACGGGAGACCTCTTTGCCAGCGACCCTGCCTGCAATTATATTCCTGAACGGCGGGAACGGAAAGTTGCAGTGTGAAACTTTATATATTGAGATAAACTGAAATAGTATGCCAATCCTAGAATGCTCTATTGCGCCTCCTGACGAGGATGAGCAAACTTCCAAGAATGATTACCCTGCGATTAAATACCTTGTTTTCGCCATCCTGTTTTTCATTGTCTCTAAATTTAGCACGCTAAGAGCGGGGGAAAAATCTCGCAAGCGCACTGGAATTCCGGCCGATATAGATAATTCCGGAGGTAACTATGGCAAGGGCACCCGCGATCAACCACGCATCTGAATAATTCAGGAAATAAGCCAAAGAGGTGAATATTACCGGAAGAACTATGCTAAACCCCATCTGGATGGAATTTGTAAGGGAAAGCGAGAAGGAAACCATTGACCTGTCTGCGATCTCCATTGATACCATTGTATAGAGAACCGAAAACCCTGCAACAACAAACAAACCCTCGGCAATGAGGATAAGCATCAGAATTATCACATTATATGTTACCGGGATCATGGCAATGAATATGCCTCCTATAAGCATCGTAAGGAAAAATGCACGTCCCTTGTGGGCAGTTTTCTGTATTTGTTTTCCGCCAATTATTCCACCGGCTATACCTATCACCATTGATACTCCAGCCATCAGGCCTGCAGTGAAAGATGGAATGTTGGCCACGTTTTCAGCATAGTAAACAAAAAATTGCCCGATGAGGGTTTCGCCGATTATGCTTGAAAGACCTGCGAGAGAAAGTATCCATATATGAGGTTTTTTCATAATGGAGATTATCTTCCCGGGGATGTCCTTCGTAACCGATCGTACCTCCCCGATGCCACGAAGGGCAACCACATTTTCTATTGCAAGAGCAATTGCCAGTATTCCGGAAAAAATCAGTGATGGACGCCATCCAAAGGCTTTATCGAGTATAGACCAGCCGAAAATGCCTACTCCTGCCCCAATGTTGAACGCCCCGTTATATATCCCCACATGCGTCCCGAACCTTTCTATAGGAACTATGTTGCTCAGGGCACCGATGCCTGGAGAGAAGAACAGCGCTGCACCAATACCGGCAAAAACCCTTGATACAAGAAGCATAACCAGGTTATATGAAAGGCCGCTGAGTACCGTCGAAATACCCAGAATCGCCAGGCCTGAGATTGCTATGTGAGCATTGCCTATCCTCGAAGCGAGTATTCCGCCTACGAGCTGGAAGGCAGCAAGACCTGCATAGAATCCTGTTGTTATCACACCCAGCTGAATTAATTGGAGGCTGAGGTCGCTGCTTATATAGATCAGGCTAGGGGCCATTACAAACCAGTTCAGGGCATAAACCGCCCTTGAAAAATGGATCGACCCTGCCTGCAGTCTGTACCCCAAATGAGCTATCTCCGAATATTTTCTACTAAACCTTTGACATCAGCTTTTTCCTTTCCTTTGAGGAGTAGCCGCTAATCTCCTCTATCAGCCGGTTGTAGATACGTAAAGCTTCTGCTGCGTTTTCCTTTATTCCATCCGACTTTGTCTGGACCATGAGTTTCTTTCCATCAGTGGTAAGATCAATTTCTGATAGGCCGGGGCATCTGGAAAATACGTGAGACCCGTCAATTCTAGCCTCACCAGTTATGCTCTCCGCCTTTAGTTTGATCGCTTCCAGACTCAGTTTTATTCCTTTTTTAACCGGATATTCTCTCACCATGTTTTTCGCCTCTAGTGAATTGCTTTCTTAATCGGTGATTTCTTCTGGAGCCTCTTTGAAAAAGTTCTCAGGTATATCAGATACATGTATTGGGCATCGTGTTCAAGGAGCGGAGATGAAGATATCAGGGTGATGTCTTCCTCCCTGTTAGCAATTGCTTCAGCAAGCGTCTCAAACTTCAGGTCCCCATGCTTTATTGCAGTCAGCTTCGTTTCGTTGTGATCCTGGTATTCAACACCTGAGAATTCTGTGTACAGATCACCCTTTGAAAATTTTGAAAATTCGTCGAGGACGTCTTCAAAATCCTTTATTTCAATAAGGGAACCTCCGGTCAGTGAATGAATGTGTGGGAAATTTATTATAGGCTCTATCTCGGGAACTTTCTTTGCAAGCGCTGTCAGATCTGACGTTGCGCCAAAAATTTCTGCCTTTCCTGAACATTCTACCGATACAAATGGAAAATTTTCACTGGGCGGGCATGCCTTTGCTACACGGGTATAAACCTCAATTGCCCTTTTCAGGCTTTCCTTCTTGTTGGCTTTGTAAAAACCTGTATGAGTAACAACCCTCTTTGCCTGCATTGCTTTTCCCGTTATGAGAGTCCATCTCAGGTGATCGTACGACTTTTCCCCTATGTCTCCATCATCAAGCAGGTCCATGTAATAAGGCGCGTGCATAGACAGGTTGACATCAAGCTCTTTTGCCAGCTCTCCACCTTCCCTCAACTCGTCGTAATTTTTAGCCATGTTCCAGAATATCTCCTGGACTATGTCATCTTCCTCTATTGTTGATTCGATCCCTACGGGTCTGTAGTTACCGTTCTCGTCGCTCCTCAGCACCTCTACAATAATTGAACCCTCCACGTCCTTTGGCTTCATGCCTGTGTATTCCAGTGCCGGCCTCTCCTCAATGTTCACCCTGAGCAGTTGCACTTCAAGCGCATTCAGTCCCAGGTTGTGAACATCCTCAACTGATTCAATGAAAGTTCTTCCCTTGCTGGTCAAAGGAATCCCGGCAATGCCAAATCTAATCATAATAAACTTTTTAGTTAATAGTTAATGCATTATATAATTTTACGATGAATTTACTGCGACTGGATCGGAGCACCAGAGTTGCCCTTTTTTAAAAACCCTATGCTCAATCGGGGAATACGCTAGCGAACAGATTATATATTCATAAGTTATACAAACTCGATGGTGATAGAGGGAAAAACTTCTTGTTCTATCGTTATCTTAAATGAAGATATCAAGGGTGATAGTGATGAATGTAGATCCAAATTTAACGAAATACATGATCAAAGCCAAAATTGCAACCGATGGGGTGGTTGAAAAACCAGACGTAGTCGGCGCCATATTTGGTCAGACCGAAGGATTATTGGGAAACGAGCTTGACTTAAGAGACCTGCAGAAAAGCGGAAAAATAGGAAGAATAGAAGTCGAAATAGACAGCAAGAAAGGAAGGACCGAGGGTTTTGCACTTATTCCATCCGGACTTGATCAGGTTGAAAGCTCCATACTTGCCGCATCTCTGGAAACTATAGACAGGATTGGCCCATGCAAGGCGAAAGTAGAGATAGAGAACATAGAGGACGTAAGGATACAGAAAAGGAAAAAGGTAGTCGAAAGGGCAGAAGAGCTTTACAAAAGAATGGGCGAGAACGGCAAGACTGTTAGCGAATCCATAGTACAGACTGTAAGGGAAGAGGTAGAGAAGGGAGAAATAATGAGCTATGGCGAGGAGCACCTCCCAGCGGGCCCCGCAGTGAAGGATTCCGATTCAATAATCGTTGTAGAAGGCAGGAGTGATATCCTGAACCTTCTGAGATATGGGATAAAGAACACAATAGCAGTGCAGGGAACTAACATCCCGAAAACAGTACAGATGCTATCCAGAGAGAGAACAGTTACGGTGTTCCTGGATGGCGACAGGGGTGGAGACCTAATACTGAAAGAAATGCTCCAGGTAGCCGAGGTAGATTTCGTTGCCAGGGCACCGCCTGGAACCGAAGTTGAAGAGTTGACATACAAGCAGATAGTTAAAGCACTGAGATACAAGACTCCTGTGGATCAATACCTATCCATGAGAGGGATGACAGAAGAGCTGAAGGAACTTTCAGAAAGAAATGCTACTGAATCCCAGAAGATACACAAAAAGCCCGTTCAGAAACAGGCAGAACCTGTGGAGCAGAAAAAACCACGGGAGGAGATTCTACCCCCGGAGGAAGCAGTACCTGAAGAGGAGCTAATTGAGGATAACCCTGATAAGGTGGATCTTTCTAACCCTCGGGCAATTGAGAAAAGAGCGAATTCATTGCTCCAGGACAAGCTTACGGAGTTCTATGGAAACGATGGTACAAAAATTGCCTCGTTCCCGGTAGCTGAAGCTGTGGATAAGATGGCGGAAGTGGCTTCTGCGGACACTCTCATCACAGGTGGAGTCATATCACAGAGGCTTGTTGACGTAGCTTTTACTAAGGGTATCAAGAACATTTACGGAGTGAAGATGGGGCACGTGACAAAGAAGCCTTCTGAAATTAGGGTAGTATCATGGGAACGCCATTCCTGAACGCTAATTTTGAAGAATTTCCTGACACTTCATATGTGAAGATTCCCAGCAATCCACTGGATAGAGTAATTGGCCAGGACGAAGCAGTGAAGATGGCCATGATTGCAGCCAGGCAAAGGAGACACCTGCTCCTGGTGGGGCCGCCTGGAGTGGGAAAGTCCATGATTGCCCAGGCGATGTCGTTTTATATTCAGAGACCTAAGGAGGAGATCAGGGTAGTGCACAATCCACAGTACCCAGAACGTCCCTTTGTGGAAGTAAAGAGCGCGGAAGAGGTAAATGCAGAAACCCTGGAACTTGGATCCGTCGAAGGAATGATAATGGATCCTCAGAACGTCCCCGTCAGTGTTGCAGAGAGGCTCGGATATCGCTGCCCTAAGTGTGGTTTTTATTCTATTTATACAGAGCAGGTATGCCCGAATTGTAATTCTCCCAAGGTACAGGTTAATACCCAGGGGCCGTTCGGTGATGTTTTTAATGTGATTGGAGCGGCCTTTGGCGTACAGAACAACAGCGAGCGTGTCACCTCGACAAGGAAATTCGGGGACCGTGAAGAGGTTATTGTTTATGAAAGGGCTGGGGAGAACATCAGGATACTTGACGAGAAAACACTGGAACGCAAGAGAAAAATGGAAAAGAAAAGCCCTAGCAAGGTCATAGTTCCTCTCGACAGAAACCCGTTTGTACTGGCAACCGGAGCAAGCGAGACCGAATTGCTTGGGGATGTAAGGCACGACCCTTACGGCGGGCATCCGCAGCTCGGCACCTTACCCTATGAAAGAGTCATAGCAGGTTCTGTGCACGAGGCACACGAGGGTGTACTGTTTATTGATGAGATAACCCATCTTGGAAACCTGCAGAGGTTCATTCTGACCGCCATGCAGGAGAGAAATTTCCCCATAACCGGGCGTAACCCACAGAGCGCAGGAGCAAGCGTAAGGGTAGACAAGGTCCCGGCAAATTTTATTCTCGTGGCAGCCTGCAACATACAGGACCTTCAGTACATATTGAGTCCATTGAGATCCAGGATTGTTGGAAGCGGTTATGAGATACTGATGGAGACAACAATACCAGATACTCTGGAAAACAGGACAAAATACATTCAGTTCATCGCACAGGAAATTATTGTTGACGGCAAGATACCGCATATGGCAATGGACGCAGCCACAATGATAATAGACGAGGGAGCAAGAAGGGCAAAGGATATAGACCACAAGGAAAGGGCTCTCACCCTTAAGCTCCGCGAACTTGGCGGATTAATCAGGGCGGCAGGGGATATATGTGTCTCTGAAGATGGAAAACTAATCGAGAAAAGACACGTGAAGGAAGCTTTGAACATGTATCTGCCAGTCGAAGAGAAGATCAAAAAATACTACGGAAATTTCGGTGCGGCGGTATCATCAGAATCTACTGACTCACAGAAGCAGAGTGAATACTTTTCCAATTACCACAACTACAGGGACGACCGCTCCTATCAGTGAACGCATACACTAAATTTAAATCATTTTCTACATCACACTAAAAGTTATGAATATAACATACACGCTTGAGATGAATAATCCACATACACACTTCTTCAGAGTAAAGATGAAGCTTGACGATGTCAGCGAGGAACGGACATTGCTCACTATGCCGGCATGGACTCCGGGATCTTACGCGATACTTGATTTTGCCAGGAATGTAAGGAAGCTTCAGGCCGTATCCGAATCAGGAGCGCCATTGGTGGTAACAAAGAAAGATAAGTCTACATGGATCGTAGCATCTTCTGGCATCAGGACTATAGAAATAAGCTATGAAGTATATGCAGATGAATTTTCAGTGCATACAAGCCATCTTGACTCGACGCATGCATTTGTTCTTGGAACCAGCGTTTTCCTTTACATAGAAGGATACAAGGATCAGGCGGTGGAGCTCTTTGTTTCTCCGCCTGCGGAATGGAAAATATCTACCGGGCTTGAAAAGATAGGCGAAAACAGGTTCAGGGCAGTTAATTATGACATTCTTGTCGATTCTCCGCTGGAAATCGGTACTCACCGCAGCCTCTTTTTTGAGGTCGACGGAAAACAGCATGAAATAGCGATATACGGACACGGAAACGAAAACGAGACAATGATTCTGAATGATGTCCAGAAAATAGTCTCCTCTTTTTCAAAGATGTTCAACCAGTATCCCTTCAAAAGATATGTTTTCATATATCACCTTGTTCAGGAGGGCGGGCAGGGGGGTGGCCTGGAACACCTGAATTCAACCACCATTGATATTGAAAGGTTCAGTTTTTCCCCGAGGGACAGATACCTGGATTTTCTTTCAGTCACGTCACACGAATATTTCCACCTGTGGAATGTAAAACGGATCAGGCCGATCGAACTGGGGCCATTCAACTACAAGGAAGAGAACTACACAACAATGCTGTGGGTAAGCGAAGGGATAACCAGCTACTACGAATGGATTGCACTCTTCCGTGCAGGGCTGATTACGGAGGAGGAATATCTGAAACATATCCTTGAGTATGTAAGGTACTACGAACTCCTGCCCGGATCTGCCATCGAATCCGCATCCGATTCCTCTTTCGACTCATGGATAAAGCTTTACCGCCCGTCTCCAAACAACACCAATAGTTACATATCATACTATCTCAAGGGAGAGATCCTCGGCTTCCTCCTTAGCAGCAGAATATCTGAAGCTACGGGGGGATCAAAGAGCCTTGATGATGTAATGAGGCATCTCTATGAAAAATACAAGAAGGATGGCAAGGGCTTTGTGGAGAAGGACCTGCTTTCCGCACTCAGGGATGTGTCAGGGAAGGATTTTTCAGAATTTTACTCACGATATGTCAAGGGTACTGAGAAAATAGACTTCGATTCTGAGTTTGCCAGAATAGGGGTGAAAATCAAGAAGGGATACAAGAAAATAGATAATAACGAACCTGCGGAGAAATCGTACATGGGTTTGTTCACAAAATCAGAGAACGGCAAAATTATCGTGTCCTCGGTCCTTGAAGGATCACCTGCGTTCCAGGCAGGAATCAATGCCGGCGATGAGCTGGTTGCTATCAACCGTGTCAGGTTTTCCGATCTGTTTCTGAAAAATATAAGGGATGATATAAGATCAATCAAGACTGATAACCCTTATATTTTCAAGCCTGGTGATAAGGTGATGATCGACCTGTTCAGGAGAGGCATACTATATACTGTGGAAGTGCAACTTATGCGGGCTCCGCCAGAATATTATGAACCGATACTTGATCGTGAGGACAAGACTTCGGCAATTCGCAGCAGAGTAATTCTGGGGTAATCACACAGTATTTATATTTTCACCAAATTACATTTTATGCTATTGTTGCTTGAAGAATACTTCAAATCGTATCCAACAAGAAAAAGGGTCATAGAGGGGCTCTACAACAACGGCATTTCAATAGTTGACGGAAAACTTTTTCTCCGAAACATAGAAATTTCTATCTCTGAAATAGCCAAATCCCTGGACGTGAACAGAAGAACTGTGTACGAGACCATCAAAGTTGTGGAATCAGTTGAAGTGCTGAAGATGGTCATGAGCAAATTGCTTCCAATGGAGGATATTTCCCGGGTAGCACCGGTAATAGGTAGCCAGGTCATAACCGTCGTGACCTCACCCGGCTATTTCTCGAGGGTGCTGAATGAATTTACGGAGATAATAAAACGTTACGGATGCAATGTGAGAGACATAACAGGGAGGAATTGTGGAAAGGAAGACACCTTCATAAGAGCGGTATTTTACAGGTCAGTGCCAACTAAGATTTTCGACCAGGTCGGCAGCATCTTTGGCGTCAGCAAGGTAATAATAGCTACTCCAGAACTGAATCCTGAATACCTTGCGTGCGCGAAATGCGAAGTTATTGTCTGCCCGAACAAACTTTCCTCAAACGCCTGGGAAAAGGTTGAGATGGATTGAATTCCATACATATGCACGTAAGGAGCAGGAAATAGAATAACTTAAATACTGGATGCAATATTTGTTAAATATGGAGGAGAACAGGCGTATTTTTATCAGGAAGCTTTGCGAAGCTCTGGAAAAAAGAGGCTTTGTCACCTCTGACCCTGATCTTGGCGGACTGGTCAGCTTTGAGCTGATAGCGCGCAGGGAACAGGAAAAATACATTATAAAGATTCTCCACAACGTTGATACCTTCAGGATTTCAAATGCAATAGAGATGGTCAGGCTGTCCAGGGTTACTGGAGCAGCAGCAGTGGTTATAGGCGAGAGAGCCGGAAACGGACTGCTTGAGGACGGTGTTGTTTACTACAGACACCACGTTCCCATAATGTCACCCTTAACCTTCATGGATTATGTGGACGGAAGGAAGCCTAACATATTCTCTGGCCCGGGTGGATTCTATATTTCCATAAACGGCATCGCGATGCACACCATCAGGGAGAAGCTTGGATATTCCATAGGTTTTGTATCAAACAAGGTTGGAACATCCAGGCGGTCTATCTCTCTTTATGAAGGGGGAAGTGCCTCCACAATTGACGTGTACACGAAACTCGAAAAACTGCTGAGGCATGACATCAGTTCCAGCATTGATATCCTGAGAATGGTAAATGAAATCGAGCTGCCGGCCGATGACCCTGGAGAAATTAACGAATTCATAAGGGAAGTGATAGACAATATAGTGAAGACCGGCTACGAATTCTACAGCATGAAGAAGGCACCCTTCGACGCCATAGCGAACAGGGCAATGGACACCATGTTCCTGATAGGTCTTTTCGAGAGCCTGAGCGAGAAGATGGGTAGAGCCTTAGCAATAAAGAACGTCAGCGAAATTTTCCAGACAGAACCCCTGATAATCACCAGAATGGAAACAACTAAGGACAATATAGCGAAGTGCCCGGTTGTGAGCCTGCATGAATTGAAGGAAGCGTCATCAAAGGATAGCCTGGAAATGATTATTGAGAGAAAGAAGAATCTTCAATGAATGAAGACGCCAGTAAACCCGAAACAGGGCTGATTTGGTTATTTGGCGGGATTAAGGGACTTGTAAGGGATGGCGAAATCCTTTCTGCAGATCTCACGAAGCTCAATCCGGAAGTGGTACTCATCACACTCTCGGACGAGCACATTCTGGGCCTGCGTGACTTTCTTGAACGGCCATATGAAATTGAACTTTCAGATTATGAGATAATCTATGGCGTCAGGCTTTCGATGTATGGTGAGGTTATGACTCCTCCGCCGGTTTACATAGAGGCATTGAAATACTGTGACTCCACGGGCATTCCAATAGTCCCCATGGACATGAACGAGGAAGCGTATGGAGACCTTTACACGAAATCAATGAGAACTCTTGATCTTGTCAGGCATTCAATAAGGAAGAAGAGATTATTGAAGAAGGACTTCAAGGACAGGAACGTTGAAGAGTTCGTGCGAAACTGGGAAAAAGCCATAAACCGGATAAAGGGGTTCAGAGCAATTGACGAGGAAAGGCTCTCATACATAGAGGATAGGATGAAGCAGGCACTGACGCAGTATTCCGGGAAGTCCATATTTATAATCGTTGATTTTGAATTTACCGACAGGATAGAGCAATTTCTGAAAAACAGCCAAATCAAGTTCACAAGGGTTTACTCATTAGATTGAAGAAAATTATGTATATCTCTCGACTACCAGATCTTGACGCCTTCGGTGTTGTTACCTTATGGCCCCTGAATTTGGGTGACCATTTGTCAATGAGCTCCTTCGTCATGTCTCCCTGAAAATGCTTAACGAGGACATTCCCTCCCGGAGACAGGAATTCCATGGAAATTGTCATCACCCTGTCGCAGATGAGGTAAGAGGACGCATGATCCCTGCTATGGTTTCCGCTTGTATTTGACATGGCATCAGACAGAACTGCGTTAAATTTTCCTCCGCCAATCAAGCCCGCCGCTTCCGAAATAAGATCAAAAATATCTGTGGAGAATATGTCCCTGCGTATGCTCACGGAGTTTTCGACCGGATCGTGAGGAGCAATATCCACGCTTACAACCCTGACTCCTTCAATGGTTGTCAGGTACTGGGTCCATCCACCGGGGGAGGCCCCAATCTCGAGCACAAAATCCCCCTCCCTGACGATGCGGAACTTATCCTCCATCTCCTTAAGCTTGTATACTGCACGGCTCCGGAAGTTCTCTCTCTTTGCCTTGAGATAATAGCTATCCCTGCGATCAGTCATTTTAATTTTCTGCAGTTAGCTCCCTGTATTCTGCTGGAGAAAGTGATTGAGCCATTGTGTTACCTGATACCCTGATCTTGACCAGCCAGTTTGCATAAGGATCCTGATTCAGGATCTCCGGCTTGGATGCAACTGCCTGATTTACCTCAACAATCTCTCCTGTTGCAGGAGAAAAAACGTCCTCCGCTGACTTAACAGATTCGATGGTGAGCATAGGCTTGCCTGCAATCAGCTCGGAGCCAGGCTTTGGAAAATCAACATAAACTATATCGGTTAATTGGTGCTGCGCGTAATCAGTGATGCCTACAGTTACTGTTTTCCCGTCGCTCCTGAACCACTCATGTGTCTTTGTGTATTTCAAGTCCTCTGGTACCTTAAACATATCTCCAAGAGCATAAGAGAATATATAAATAATATTTTTCAAATCTATGTGAGTTGAGAACCTTTATAGCCTGCCATGTCAAGAAGACAGCGGAAATTGATGATCTTCTAAGCGAAGTAGAGTCAATAGGGGGCGTGACGCCCGTCAGGACTCCAGAACTTCACCTGACGCTTTATTTTAACGGAGATACTCCTAACGAAACCGTTGAGCGTGTGTCAGCTGCATTGAAGCGCTTTAACTACAGGAAATTCAGCATTGGCCTGACTGGAATAGGATTCTTCCCATCTGCCGCCAGTCCAAGAGTCGCTTACATCAGGGTTTCGGGATTCCCCCATGATCTTCACGCAAAGCTGGTTGAAAGCCTGGGAAGTAATATTGGTGGCAAGGCGTTTGTGCCGCATATAACATTTGCCAGGTTTCACGCACGCACAGATGCATCGGTTCTGATTGCAAAATACGGCAAAACTTATTTCGGGGATGCAGACATCAATGAACTCTGCTATTATAAGAGTGAACTCAGTCCTTCAGGTCCAGTGTACACAGTTATCAGTTCCGTTCAGCTTATGTAAGTGGTCTTGTCCTTGTCCTCTGTTTTCGCCTTCGGGCTGAGCAATGCCTCATCGCTAAATTCTATTGCAATAATTCCGGAAACCGGTATAAGCCTGAACAATGTCTTATTCTCGGCGTCGCTTATCTTGAAACAGATGGCTCCATCCTCCCCAAGAATCGTATATCCAACGAATTCTCCCTCTGTCTTCATTGGAGCATCATCACCACTGTTCGATATTACCAGATATTTTCCTCCTTTCTTTATTTCGATCATTTCCATATTTATCAGCGAGCGCGACAAAACTTTAAGAATATTATTCGTCCGCTTCCCCCGGACGGCTTAGGCATTATTATCATAAAAATGTTTTCGAGACCGCAATGGAACAAGAATGAGAAATACAACTATTTCAGTGCACTGATTCCTGCTTCAATTTGCTCCACAGTCTTTTTGTAATTATCAAGTGCCATCTTGATATTGACTTCCACCCAGCTCCAGGCTCTGAGTATGTCTCCGGAACGCAGCCTGTATTTCTTGACCTTGCCTTCCTGGATCTCCTCGAGTATATCCATGGCCTTGAGCTTATTCAGGTGCCTGTAAAGAGTGGTCCTGCTTGTGTTTAGATATGCCAGGAGTTCATCTCCAGTCCAGTATCTGTCTGATCTCGCGAGGAAGCATTCCTTGAAAAGCCTGAAATAAGCAGATTTTGATATTACCTGAAAATCCGTTGATGGCTTGAGCCGCGGTATGTAACCAATGTCCGATAGAAAAAATGCTATTGTTTTATCCAGATCATTCTCCACTGCTCTGGATGGTGCTGATACGATTGTCATCCTGAACATTTGACTTCCTCCAGTTAGATACTCAAGACGTATAAAACCGTTTAGAGCGTGAAGTAACGATATTCGTAAAAATCTTTAATAGACCGATATAATATTCACATATGCCCATAATCGAAGCTAACCCCGTCAATATTGGGGGCACTGCCATCGGCGGAAGGAAAACGACAATAGTCACTTCCATATTTTCAGGCGACTCGGATTCCCTCCTTTCGAGATTCCGTGACGGTACCTATGATCCCGGATTTGTCTATGAAGTCAGGTATGACCTTTTCAGAGAAAGAGATTCAGGCGATCTGGGGAAACTTGTTTCCGGCCTTAAAGACCTGTCGGTTGACTTCATCTTCACTTACAGGTTCTCTGCTGGACAGGAAGGCAGGCTGATGTATGAAACTGCCATTGCGCTCGATGTTCCTGCGCTGGATATTGAGGTCGGCGTCATGCCAGGAATAGACCTTTCGGCATATGGTGGAACGGTTATCATCTCTACGCATGACTTCAAGGGAGGAAGAGTGTCGCATATGCTTAGCGGGATGATGCGGCTCGGTGGAAATATATACAAATTCGCCTCGTCGTACTCGGACCCCCATGGCTTCCTGCTTGATCTATCTGACCTCTATACTTTCAAAAGAGACAGCAGGGTACCGGTATCCCTGGTTCCAATGGGCGATGGCAACTCTGCGCTGAGACTCTTCTCGGGATACATGATCTCCGACATCGTGTATGCCAGTGCGGAAGCTGGAACAGCCCCAGGGCAGTTGTCAAGGAAAGACTATAAGGAATTCTTCGGAAAATTTTAGAAGAGACCGGATGATGTTACGATGAATGCGATTCCTGAGATCACGAAATTCACCGCAATTGCGGCAAGCAGAAGCCCCATTATCCTGGATATAATTAGGGATCCGGTCTTTCCGACCTTGTCAAAAATCTTCGTTGAGAATTTCAGTATATAGTATGTAGCGACCATGACTATCACCACAGAAAGAAAAACACTCCCCTTTTCGGGTATGCTGACACTCAGGGAGTTGAAATAAATGATTGCGGTGGTTATGGTTCCGGGTCCGGCGAGAAGCGGGGTTCCGATTGGAACTATACCAATCGCTTCCTTTTCCTGTGATTCCTCTGTTTCGGCCTGTGTCAATTTTGTATTTGAGGTTTTGCCCTGCAGCATGTCGAATGCAACCTTGAAAAGCAGGATCCCTCCCGCGATCTTGAAATCGGAGATATCTATTCCAAGCACACTGAATATGTATACGCCAATAAGCATGAAGCCAATGATCATTCCCGATGCTACTAAGACACTTTTCCTTATGACTCCGTCCTTTTCCTTTGTGCTGTAGTTCTGCGTAAGAGAGACAAGAGTTGGCACAGCCCCGATAGGATTGAGTATGGCAAAGAGTGCTATCGTAACAGTGGTGAAGAAGAGGACAATGGACATTTTTGATGTTGATGTTTATCAAATATTAAACCTTCTGGATATACAACAATTAACATATACCGTAACGCTGACTGGCTCCCAATCTTGCAAGTCTGGGTACCCTGAATTATTTTGCGTCTTTTCCGAGGATGGTGATTCCCATTCTGCTGCACGGCTATTAATTCCATCGAAAACTTGGATCCTGTCCTCCTCATGGTAATATTTAGGAAATGTGACGTGCCAGGGAGGTAGATAACCTATCCGATGTTGTACACCACTGTCTTCAGGTTGGTGAATTCATCTATGCTGTAACTTATGCCTTCCCTGCCCAGTCCACTCTTCTTGACTCCTCCGAATGGGAAAAATCCAATGCCATGAGATGGAAAGCAGTTGATGGATATCTCCCCGCTCTCCAGTTTCTTCCCGAGCCTCCACGCAGTCCTGATATCATCGGTGAAAATAGCATTGTCCAGCCCGTACTCCGATGAGTTGATTATGTCCACTGCCTCTTCCTCATCGCTGAAAGAATGTATCGGTATTACGGGGCCGAATGTTTCCTCCCACATGATCTTTGCGCTCAGCGGAACGTTAGAGAGCACAGTAGGCTTGAAATAATTCCCGTTGGATTTCCCTCCTACGAGAATCCTCGCTCCTTTCTCAACCGCATCCTTCACGAGGCCATCCACCCTGTCAACAGCCCTGGAATCTATAAGCGGACCGATATCCGTTTCCCTTGAGAAAGGATCGCCAGTCTTCAATTTCCTTACCAGCGTCACTATTTCCCTGGTCAACCTTTCTTCATGTGTACTGTGAACGAGAACCCTGCTGATTGCATCACATCTCTGCCCGGAGAATTTGGTTGACCCGGCAACAATGTTCTGAGCAGCGCTCTTGATGTCTCCACAGTCCTTCATAACCAGGGCTGCCGCCTTTCCTCCGAGTTCGAGGTGAATGCGTTTTATTCCTGAAATCTTTGTCAGCTTAAGCCCTACTTCAGTGCTTCCTGTAAACGTTATCATGTCGACTTCATCCCTCGTAGCCAGGTAGCTTGCAACATCCGTGGCAGTCGGGATTATGTTAAGGGCACCAGCAGGTAATCCGGCCTCCTCAAGGATCTTGCCCATCATAATCGGAGCGATTGGGACCAGAGATGGCGGACGCAGTATCACCGTATTGCCAGCTAGCAGTGCCGGAATAACCTTGGTGTACGAAATGAACAGCGGCATATTGAATGGCGCAATCGCGAGTACCACGCCAACCGGTTCTCTCAGTACAATGGCGATCCTGCCCCTGTTGGGTTTAGCCCATTCACCCGGAATAAAATCCCCCTGTATCCTCTGTGAATCACTCTTTACCCGCCGGATCCTTTCTATCGTGGCATCGACTTCCCCTTCGGCTTCCTTTATGGGTTTCCCTACATTCTTAACCAGCGCAGTAACGAAGAGTTCCCTGCTGGCCTTCAGCAAATCCGCGGCTTTTTCCAGTATTGCGATCTTTTCATCGCCACTGAGGCTCTTCATTGTCTCCTTCTTCTCCCTCGCGGAATCCAGCGCCTTATCCACGAGTTCCAGGTCCGCAATCGAAACATTGCAGAGTACTGAGTTGTTGTCAGGGTCCTTCACCGGTTTGCTGCTATTCCCGATCCAGTTTCCTGCCACATACATTTTAAAAGTTGCCATCCCGTCCTTCATCTCTACGATGTCCGGGAATCTATCCTTAAGGGCGGAAAAAAATTCACCGCTATCCATGTTCCAACGATTTTCCGGCATCTTAAATACTTTTGCAGAAAGCCGGAGCTATTTGTAAAACCACTGTATTATGTCTATTCAGCAAACCATGAATGAAGCCATTTCCCTCCACAGATTCTGTGCTCCCGAAACGAAGGATAAAGGTCATAAAAGTGCTGCACACCATCGTTCCACACAGTTAGGGTAGAAAAATATCAAAATAATGGGTTAAAGTGAAGGAATCAACGGGCGTTGTGTTCCAGACCTGATTTTTTCGTTATCCGGAGCTTGCAGTACTGGTAAAGGGCATCGTAGAGTGGAAACTGCAAGCTCATGTTTTCATGGTCATCTCTTGCGATCTCGCGAAAACCCATTGCTGCCGCCTCCAGACCAGCCGATTCCGGCCTTGGGTTGGCGAGTGACGCATCCGCACCCCTGACAATTTCGGCAAGATCCAGCAATGCGCTATCCTTCAGGTTGTATTTTCGCATGATGGAATCAAAACTCACGCGTTCCTCACCATGGTCCACATAATGCATCAGCTCAGCACCTTCTATGTCAAAGGGGATGGCAGATTTATCCTTCGCAACCTCCATCACCTTTTCCCTTGGGACGAATATAAACTCGGCATCCGGGTCCACAAACCTCTTAATCAGCCAGGGACACGCTATTCTGTCAACTTTTGCCTTTTCCCTTGTTACCCATCTCATGTATTGACAGTTCATTCCTGCGTAAAGATTTTGTGCAGTGTGATTGAGTTTTGCATTTCATCAGGATTATATACGACCTAGCAATGCGCCTCAATGGTAAATTCTGGCTTCCTCAAGAGAATTATGGTAGTGGGTGAGAAGCACGTCCTTGGTGAAATGACCGGATACATGGACATGGCGCTGGAGGCGACCGGGCTTCTCTATGAGATGTTAGACACCAACCAGAAGAGAATGCTGGAAATTAATGACAAGATCAGGCTTCTTGAAAGGAAGGCTGATGACTACGGTATGAAGCTGACGCACGAAATAACAAGCGGTGCAATAAGCTCCAACCTGATGGACAACCTTCTTAACCTCACCGACAAATGTGACGACATTCTGGACAAGACCCATTATCTGAGCAGAGAAATAAAGAGGATGAACATCGATTACAAGAGAACAAACGGGACTGCAATCATTGCCTCCTCCTACAAGACGTTCCGCATCATGATCGAGAAAAGCAGGGAAGCCATAAAATCCGTTTCAGCCATGTTCACAGATACAAACATGGATTCCCTTAAGGAGGAAAGGATGAAGATAGAGGTCCTCGAGGAATCCGTGGACGAACTCAAGGACAATTTAATAGACGATATATATCGGCATGCCGACGAGATGCACTTCCTCGTATACGACCACCTGATGAGCCTTGTGCACAAAATCGACGATATGGTCGACGACTGTGAAGACATATCTGACCTTCTCCTGAACATAATTCTTTCAGTGTCTAAATGATCACCTTAGCATACCTTACAACCATTGCCCTTGCGGGTATACTCACTGCTTTCGTTGCAGGGAACAATCTTTCGGCAGCGGTGGGCACCATAATCGGCTCCAGAATCACCAGCAGGGCGATAGGAATAGCGATCGGAATCTTAGGGTTCACTCTTGGGCTGATGCTTGAAGGCTCCGCCCTTCATACTGCTTCCGCGAATCTTCTCCCCCACTCTTACACCCTTGTAAGCTACGCATTCCTTGTATCATTTGCACTCTTCATCCTTGCCTATTTTCTCCGGTCTCCGCTCTCCCTTACCATGGTCCTGGTTGGTGTTGCCATAGGGTTGTCTATACATCATGGATATACGGTGAACGGAAATTTTGTCATACTAATGGTAATCACATGGATTCTTGCCCCTCTGGGATCTGTCCTATTCGCATTTCTTCTAAACAGGGAGCTTCAAAAGAGGCAATCCAGGAATTTCTGGAGCGAAATCTCATACCTTAAGGTCATACTGATTGCCGTATCCTTTCTTACTGCATTCACGCTGGGCGCAAACACCCTCGGGTTGATAGCGAATATGGCGGGATTCGATATCTGGGTTATAGCATCAATGATCACTGGCATTGTCACCGGATCCCTGTTCCTCAGCAAAGGCATAATCAAGAGGGTCGGTGAAGAAATGTACCTGATGAGGTATTCAAATGCCCTCACATCTCTGCTGGTGTCATCAGTATTCGTCGAGATTGCAACGCTGTTCAGCATCCCGCTGTCCAATACGCAGACCCTAACATCCAGCGTGCTTGGAACAGGAATGTCTTACAGGACAAAGGCAATTTACATGAGACCATTCATGATAGTGCTTGCAACCTGGATCATTGCACCCATTGCTGGACTCTTCCTGGGCCTCGTGATATGATCTGATCAAATAAAGCAACATCAGTTCTACTGTGTGGCCACATTTGTCAATGGGCAACATACGAATGGTTTTTCTTTGTGTCATGATTTCCCACATGTTGGAAATACAGCTTAATGATTATGAGATGCCCACGTCTGCCAGGCTCGTATTCATGGTGCTGAAACGGCTGCGTATTGCTGATTTCAGAACCATAGAAATGGAATCGGGACTATCCAAAAGGAGCGTCCTCTATGCCGTCAAAAGGCTGCGCGAGATGGGGTTGATCGATATCCAGGTATGCCTTAACGACACCAGGAAGAGATTCTACTGCATCAGGATTAAAGAGAGAAATCCCTCAGAGACGGCTTAAAATGTCCCTGATTTCATCATCCTTGAAAGGACCTTCCACGGCCACAGGCAGGATTAAAGCACCTTCCTGGTTTCCCTCTCCGCCCTCTTCTGACTCAAACTCACCCATCCATACCATGTAATTGTAGTTCCCATACCTGTAAACCTTGGCAAACTCTGAATCGTGTATGAGTTCAGTAGAGGAGCTTTCCGAGAGGACTCCGTAAATATAGCCAACCAGAATGTCCTCGTCCCTCGATCCAGAACCGCCAAATCTTGTGTCTCCAAGGGAGTGGCAGGAATCCATCAGATCATAAAGATTTGCATCATCAAAACTCAATGCAGAACACCGTGTTCATCTGCATTGTTAAAGGGCTTATAAAAATTGAGACATGGTGTAAGGAAATCAAAAGGTTGATAAGCCTCGTTTATAATATCAATTTATAATGTCTCAAAACGAGATCAAGCGCGTTGACGTTCTGATCAGGACCTTCAATTCCGCGGACACCATTGCTGACTGTCTCCAGTCAGTCATTAGATTCATTCCCGTCAGGAAAATTATAGTTGTCGACCATAACAGTACGGATGGGACACCGGAAATTGCCGGTAGATTCGGCGCAGAAGTACATTCAGAAGAAACCGGTCTCGGATTTGCAACCAAACTGCTGATATCCAAGGCGGATACCAAGTATATCCTGTTTGTCGACGGGGATGTAACAGTGACGAGTGCTGAGTTCTTTGAAAGTGCGGCCCGGTTGTTCAACGATCGCAGGACCGGAGCGGTGGTGGGATGCGCCGCAGGCCATGATTTCCTTTATGGCATTCCACTGGGACTTACCATGCTGCCTCTGGATCTGGCTCGGAAAATAGAGATGCCAGACGTTATCCAGGGACGAGAGACATTCTATTTTGAGGAAATCCTGGCAAATTCTTCGCTGAAAGTTAGATATGTCAGGGACGCGATGGTACACAGGTCAACCTACAGAAAATACCGCTATTGGCCTGAATGGCAGGGGGCACAAATAAGGTATACTCCCTCGAGGCATTTCGGCCAGTTGCTTGGAGCAATATTTGTGGTGTACATGATGCACCTCAACAGCAAGAGCGCCAAGAATTTCCTTTACTCCCCGATATACTACGTAAAGATTGTTTCCGGCTTCCTGAACCCTGAAAAGTGGGGAGATGTCGACAGGAGGAGAATAGCCAGTGCTGTCCGGGAATGATGTGAACAAGGACAGTGGCAGAAACCCGTAAAATCTCTGCAGGATGTGGTATGGATGAAAGTATATTCCGAAAGATTTCCGATTAAATACCTGATTTCAGACAGGGGCATCTGCCTTGGTGTCGATACCAAGAAGAGATCCTTCCTTTTCATAATATGTGCAGCAGGCATGATGTTCAGGCAGAGGCCGGTAGGAGACAAGGTGGTTGAAAACCTGGATTATGAAATCATGGATATCTACAATCACATATGGTCTGAAACTGGATAGAAGCCCGAGGTATTATGACAGACTCTTTTAAGCAACTGACAACCGGTGAGGATATGAGCGCAAGTTCCCAGTACGTCACGGTTGAAACAGGAGACAGACCCGTAAAACTTGCTTATGTATACGAGGCAGACACGTTATATCTGATCTCTTCAGATTTCGACGCACGCTGGCCTTCTCATCTGCTCAGGGAGAGAAAGGCTGATTTTGTCATAAGCAGCGAATACCGTTCAGGAGTGCCTGAACTCATTACGTCAGGGGAGGACAGATCCATTGTTCTCGAAAAGTTCATATCCAAGTATGGAAAAAATTACGTATCAAGATACTTCAATTCTCCTGGAAGATTCCTGAGGATAGTGGGTGGAACCAAACCGGAAGGTAAAGGAGACAATTATTACAGGTGGCTTGAGGAGGAATTTGACAGCGTCGCCGATGATTATGACAAGCACATATTCGGCAACAGGGTAAATGTTCTTCTAAGGGACAGGTCCCTTAGCAAGATCAGAAAATTCGCTGTAAAGGCTGGGCACGTACTTGAGATAGGATGTGGAACCGGAGCGGAGACCCTTGAGCTGCTGAGGGACGGACACGAGGTTTTTGCCATAGACATATCCGAAAGGATGCTGGAAAACATACAGAGAAAAGCGAGAGATGAAGGCCTGATTGGAAGCCTTAGAACTATGAAGCTGAGAGCCGCGAATGTCGGGGAACTGCTGGAAACTACCGGTCAGAAATCATTTGACATCGGGTACTCCACCTATGGAGCCCTAAACTGCGAACCGAACATTGAAAACATGCCCAGCGCGTTAAGCTTGCTTTTAAAGCCTGGTGGTTACTTTATTGCAGGAGTGTACAACAAATTCTGTATTGCCGAAATGGCCAGCAATGTGCTCTCGATGAACAGTTCGCGATTATTCTGGCGCCTGAAGAACCCGATCAGGGAGGGCAGGTCCAGATTCTGCATCGATGTCTATTCCTTCAGCTTCAGGGAATTTATGGGAATTTTCGGAAGATATTTCAGGGCTCTTGAAACTGAAGGCGTACCGGTAATTCTGCCCCCATCGAATTTCAGGCGCCTGTTGGGCCTGCTTGAAAGAAGATTTGAAATGCTTGACGCGGCTGACCGGAAAATTTCCGGGATCTGGCCGCTGAAGTATCTTGGAGACCATTTCCTCACAGTGCTTCAGAATAGATAGTTATGTATGCCTTTTTATGCGTGTCATCCGGTCACACATATATGACGCCGTTCCTGATTTCGAAATTATGCCCACAATTGCGGCAGTTCGTTGCCTGGCCAGAATGAAGAAATTCAGTGAAGATCAGTTCATGGCAGTCAGGACAAGCCATTATTTCCTCATCGTTCCTGATTGCAGCAGGATGCGCCCCAACTTTCTGGATGTAAATGAAGACGTGTGGAAACAGGCCCAGAACATCCGGCAGAACTGAAAGTTTTACGAATAATTTCGCGGGCAGCGGGGCAAATGGACTATAATCCTCAAGGCCGCAGGATCTGCTGGATACAGCCCTGAAACCGGCTGCCGAGGACATTTCTTTGAAATATGACACAGAATAAAATGATTCCTCAAAGTTGGAGTTCAATACCCTTCGTGCATGCCTTGATCCCGGTACTGCGGTCTTCCCCTTATGCTTTACTCTGTCCAGGATAGTTGCAACTGATCCAGTGTGGAAGAAGCTAATTATTGCAGATCCACCCGGCTTCAGAACACGTGCAAACTCCCTGAACGCCATTTCTGGGCTCTGCAGGAAATTGAAGACCCTGATCATCACGATTGTGTCCAGGCTATCGTCCAGGAATGGCATATTGTAAAGGTCTCCGCCTATCCTGATCAGTTTGTTTGCTCCCGGAGGAGGATTGATTTGTTCAAGGAAAGAAGGGGTGACATCCAGCGCATAATATCGCCTGAATTTTCCTGCCAGAGCCTGTGTAATTCTTCCATTCCCTGCACCTATTTCCAGGACTTTCATCTCTGGTGACAGATCAATCATCGACAGGATAACTTCCCTCTCAACCGTGGTTACCTTTTCACGCCCTTTCCAGAGCTTTTCAAAGTCCAGCAAAGAGAAATCATTCATCTGTGCTCACACTCCATTGAATTATACCCTCCTCCATGGCAGTGTGGTCTGCCCTTAAACATAAACCACATATAATGATTGTAAGAAGGTTTTTTACTATATTATTCTTCGGAATTACTCCACAGGCATAAGGCGGATTATTTCCATGCCTCATGTTTTAGACTGGAGATGTAGAACATTTATCATTTCAGATATCAGATAATATTAATTACTTATTTTGATTAATTACGACAATGGATATCTCCTCATTGCATGGTTCATCATCTCGCGGAGCAATGGAAATTAGCCGTACAGAAATGAAGCTGCAGGCCAGGAGGAAGAAGCTTGAGGAGGCAAACGAGTTTGTGCACTCCATGGTATCAGGGAATGTCCTCTTTGCCGGAGTGTCAGGATCGGTTTCATACCTCCCGGAGCCAGATGACGATATCGATATTTTCCTCATAGTAAAGACCAACAAGCTATGGAAAGAACTCCTCAAATCCTTTGTAGTCCGCAGGCTAAGAGGAAACAGTGACATATGCCTGTGCCTGGCGTTTGACGATAAATATGCCCTGCATTATTACAGGCAGGAAATATCAGGACTTGCCGTGAAGGATTCTGTCAATGTTGTAAGCATATTTGGAGGTGAATATTACTCAAGGATACTGCACTCATCGCCGGCCGTAATCGCACATTACAAGCCCAGCAAAAAGAGCAATTCTGAGGATCTGGCCGATGTTAAAGAGAGAAACTCCTGGGCATCATCATTTATCAACAGCATCTTTTTTATAATAGGATCCAGCTGGCTTTATCTGAAGCAGCTTTATGTGAATAAAATGCTGGAGAGGCAGGGAAGAACCTCAGAAAGATTCCGGACAGTAGCAGGACCGCACAGGTTTTATCTGGAGACTGAAAAATATCGTGAACTGGACAGGAAATACAGGGAGGGACCTGAATAATGACGGCTTCGACTGCGATCATCACAAGTTTCGATGATGGATTATCCCTCAGAAAACTCCTTAACAGCGTAATATCGTCGAATGTGGACCGGATCGTCCTTATGTATGGTGGAGAAAGGACGGACAGAAACTACCTGACCACATTACAAGATGACAGGCTGATTTGCGAAGAGGAGAAGGAAAGGCTTGGAAAAAGCGAGTCTCTGAATAGGTCATTCAAGTATGCAGTTGGGGACCTTGTGTTTATTGTTTCAGGAGACATATCCATAGAGAACAACGTCTTTGATCAATGTGTCGAAGCGTTCTCCGACGATATAGGCGTAATCGTGCCTCGCGTCATCCCGGCACCAATGGGAGGAATCCATGGCAGGATTGGAAGAGCATTATGGAAACTTCACGATTGTGAACTCCGTTACATGTCCGCCAGGAACCTAAATGCCCACGGCGGCGAATTCATTGCCATAAGGAAGAAGCTTCTGTCTGAACTTCCCAGGATTGTGAACGACGACGCATACCTGTGTGTGAGTGCCAGAAACAGTGGTTACAGGGTGGTTTACAGGGATGACATCCTTGTTACCAACGAACTGCCTGGAACTCTTCTCGATCTTTTTGTGCAGAGGATCAGGATAAACTTCGGCCATCAGGAACTTCTTAAAATGAAGTTTGATCCTTTGGTAATGACAACCCTCATCAGAACCGACCGCAGGACATTTTTTTCCATAATGGCGACGTTCCTGAAGAGATACCGGGAAGAAATTGTTATGCTGCCCGTTGTATGTTTCATGGAAAGCCTCGCCCTGGTGGTGGCATGGCACCACGCCAGGAAAGGAAAGTCTTACCACAAATGGCCGATAGCAACCAGAGGCTGAAGATGCAGGGGGAGATCTCTTTCATTATGTGTGAAAGGGATCAGCTTGGCATTTTGCGGTAAACGTAAAGCCCGACTCCTATTGCAATTATATATATCGCAAAGAGAAGGTCATACATTCCGGGAATGTATGGAAGTGCGCCGCTGAATTTTGTAACTCCAAACAGATATTGTGCAAAGCTACCCGCTGAAAGTCCCACATTCAGCATGCTGTAGGTCGCTATGTCAGCTATCTGGAAAATTGTCATGAAAACTGCCCAGCCTACTCCCACACCGACCATGGATCTTTTTCTTACCGCAAGAAGCACAATGAATGCTATGATATCCACAAGCCCCGTGGCAAGGAGCCCGTACCAGTGAATGAAATATTTGGGTACCGTCCCGAAATCTGTCTGCAGATTCTGGTCTGTGAGCAGTATTACAATGGTTACAAAAAACTGGATAAGAAACAGAAATGAAAAGTATGCAGATAGCCTGCCTGACCCAGTAGAATTGTTCTTTTTGCCTTCACTTGTATCCATGACTGCAATTAATAGTTGATACTATTTAAGTTTATACCTATAAATGACTTCCGGATTCCAAAAGTCTGCCCAAGGTTCCGTAACAGCAACCCCAATAGCGTTTTCTCACTTTGCAGTCATGTAGAACAGCTTTAATAGTAGGTAGAATTGATTAAGACTGGATGGAGTTCAAGACCGCATACAAAATACCGGCGTCGCTGTGCATAAGGTGCAGGGGGGCAAAGATGCTATGCGGACTTTCCTACTGCCCGATTTCGGTGAAGAATCTCCTTCAGCCGAAGATAGCAAGATTCAACGGGACGGAAATAAGCGGATCAACCCCTCCTTCAATTTTTGTCGGGAGATATGGGTATCCCAAGGTTAACATCTATCCATCAGCCCCAAACATTCATGGGGATACCAGCGGATATGAAGACCCCTCAAAATGGATGAATGTGGATATGGAGGAGTTCCTCTCAATGAGACTATCACTGCTGAGGGGAGGAATGGAAGTGAACGTAAAGAATATCTCCGATCCAGGGAAGACGCTTCAGGATATACAGGTGATGACGCTATCCGAGAAGCCTGTGGAGGTTGAAATGGAATTCACGAAGAACATTAACAATGCAAAGATTGTTCTGGATGAGCATGTTGCCCCTATGGGCCCTTCGGCTCCTGTCAAGAAGCTCACCATTGGCAATGGCAAAATAGAGGGATTTGTGGAGAGGATATACTCAGAGGACGACCTTCTCGCAGTGGAAGGGATCAACACCATGTACAGGAGGGGAGTAGACGTCACCAGGATTTCCAAGATACTCAGCGTCGGGGCGCTCGGGGTTAGAAAGCAGAGAAAAGCCGTTCCAACAAGATGGGCGATAACTGCTGCGGACAAGAATGTCTCTGACCAGCTTACAGACGAGATCAAGGAAAAGCCACAGCTCGGAGAATACCTGGCCTACGTGAGGAAGACGCCGGGAAATCTCTTCACCGCAATACTCTCTCCCAGAAACTGGATGTTTGAATGGGGGGAAGCTTGGTATCCGGGAAGCACGTGGAACCAGTGGAGCGACACGCCGTTTGTCGAGATTGACTACGAAATGTATGGCGGGAGAAAGGATTACCCGGGAATAGGCGGTTGCTACTACGCTTCCAAGCTGGCGGCACTTGAAGCGCTTAAGGGCCTGAACAGGCAGGGTTCTGCTACCCTTTGGAGGGAGATATACCCGGGCTTCAACCTGCCTGTGGGCGTTTGGTATGTCAGGGAAAACGTGAGGGAGATGTTCCGGTCGAAGCCGGAAAGATTCAGCAGCTATCAGGAAGCCCTGAAATATATAGCCTCCTTCCTTACAGTTCCGGTTAACAAGTGGAGGCAGAAATCAGGGCTCGACCAGATACTGTATTACGGTGGGCTTGACAGGTTTCTCTGAAAGAGGGATCCATGGTACGAAGGATAAATATCATAGAGGTAACAGCAAAGAGCGCTCTTTCCAAGTCTGGACTCCCGGAGCTTGACTACGCCCTGAACCCATACATGGGATGCATGCACTCCTGCGTGTACTGCTTCGCAATAGATTTCACTTCCAACGCGCGGGCAAGAGATGACTGGGGAGGCACTGTGGCGGTCAGGACAAATCTAATTGATGTGCTCAGACGGGAAGTGAGAACAGCAAGGAGGGGAATTGTAGGAATTTCTACCATCACAGATCCATACCAGGCAATAGAGGGTCGATATATGCTGACGAGGAAAGCCGTTAAGTTACTGGCGGAGAATGGGTTCAGGGTTTCGATCCAGACTAAATCCCCCCTTGTTGTCAGGGACATGGACATACTGACGCAACATCCCCGTTCCATTGATGTGGGAATGACGGTAACAACGATGGATAGTAAGGCGTGGAAACTTATCGAACCGGGAAGTCCTTCACCGGCATCCCGTATTAAAGCCCTTTCCTCCATTCAGTCTAATGGCGTGAAGACATGGATTTTCCTTGGGCCTATTCTGAAGGGAGTGAACGACGCGAGGGAAAGCATTTGGAAGGTTATTGATAAAGCACGCGAAACAGGAACGAGAATTATTTATGACAGATACCAGCCGTACAGAGGTTCATCAGAACTGATTAGGGGAATAGGCCTGAACATTTCAGATTTTAGCAGGACACAGGAAAACGACAGATGGTGGGAATCCACCAGAAACGCTATAGAAAGCATCTGTGATTCCATGGGTGTGACCTGCACATACCAGCCGGAAGAATGGAAATATGAGAGGAACGTGAATTACGGTTCCATTTTCCAGGATAACTTTCAGTGAACACTTTTATATTGAACGTTGTCCATTGTCATCCTATGGCTGAGAGAACAATAGCCGGTACATTGCTCGTGGCATTTGGAATTATTGCAATTATCTCGATATTCCTCCCGTGGTGGTTCATCACAGGCAATGTCCTGGGGTTTCCGGGCCATGGAACTACGACGTTCCTATACCCATTCTATACGATCCCGTCAAGCAGTTCATCCATTCCGGTGTATTTCCCAGTATCCGGTACACTTACGCTTATATCCGGCCTGCT
>JAJYUG010000045.1 GCA_021792655.1 Thermoplasmata archaeon
TCTTTCCACTCACGTATTCTGTGCAGCTACAGCTCCTTGGAGGGATAATAATCCTTCAGACACTGCCATCGCTCTTCATAGGACTGATAACTGATAAGATGCACAAATATGCCTTGTCACTGGGACTGCTTGTTGGACTGGGCTTCGGATTTTACTTCATGGAGGTTGCCAACCACTACTCCACATGGACAACCACGCTCATCCCAACAAACTCTGAATTCGGGCCGTTCTTCATCGGCCTCTTTGCACTGCTGGCTAACCTCATAGTTGTGGGAGTAGGAACACTTGCCTTCAACTATGCCGGAAAGAAGGGAAAGAATGCGCCTGCTCCGGCAAAGGAGTGAAACGGAGCGCAGGCTCAACCACTCCCATTTTTTTTTGGCATAAACAAATATCTTTTTTATTTTTAACAAAATATCACCGATTAGCATCAGGAAAATCCGAGGTAACATTATTAGGGGCATGAGAGCTATTAGGCACCATGCAGGATTCCACTTTTGATCTGTATGACTGGCTGATGGAGAACGTACCGGGTACAAAATACAATCTGAGCCAGAGCGGAATGAATCAGGTTGACATCTCCAAGATAGGTGTCAAGACAGATTTCGCTGAATTTGCTTCGGCAAATATTGACGGCGAAAAGTTTTTCCGAAAGACGGTTGCAGCACTGCATTCCGTTGATGTGGATAACGTAACCTCGACAATCGGAGGGTCACAGGCTATCTTCATCGTCGCCTCCATAATGGCGATGAATCACGAGAGTGTATCCATACCAGTACCTGAATACGAGCCGATGTTTTCTGTGCCGGAAATGGTAGGATTAAGGGTAGACAGGATCAACAGCGGAGACTTTCCAGGAAAAGCCGGAAAAGAAACCGCTTTCATGATCAGCGATCCGAACAACCCTCGCGGTGTCCGGTATCGGAGGGAAGTAATTGAGCAAATAGCGGAAACGGTTGCAGAGAACCGCACTCACGCCCTGATAGACGAGGCCTTCATGGATTTCTCATATGAAAAACCTCAGAGAATCAAGGTAAGCGAAGGCACTATTTTCTCCAACACCTTTTCCAAATTTTACGGCCTTGGTTTCATGAGGACGGGGTACGTCATATCCGATGAGGAGACCATAGCCAGAGTAAACCACCTCAGGAGCCTCTTTACCGGCGGGAGCTCTTCCTACATTCTCTGGATCGCTGCGCAGATTCTCCAGAAGAGGGATTATTTCTACAACATGGCAAAGAAGCTTGTGGACGTGAACCGGAAGATAGTTGCGGATTTCGCGGACGAAACGGGCCTGGTCTCGGAAGTTGGTTCTGGATCCGCACCTTACTGCCTTATGCGTTACAGGTCGAAGATAAATCCGGCGGACCTCTGCAGGCAGGTTCTCTCTAAGACTGGAGTGCTTCTGTCATCAGGGGCATATTTCGGGTCAGAAAGCTCATTCAGGCTATGCTTTACCCCTGAAACCGAGAGGCTGACGGAGGCTATAGAACTGCTCACAGGCTTCTTCAAGGCGTTACGCTGAGGCACCTGAACTTTTACGATAGTTTAGTATATCTTCAAGGCATTTAAGTGCGTGAAGCCAGAGTATGTAAAAGTGAGCATACCCGCCGGGGACACTTACAATTTCATCAAGGGTACGCTTAGAGAACGCTCGCTTCACACAGTATGCGAGGAGGCCAGGTGCCCCAATATCGCAGAATGCTGGCAGAGCGGCACTGCTACATTCATGATTATGGGAAGCAATTGTTCCCGCGGCTGCCGATTCTGCTCCGTAACTCATGGGGGCATGCTTCCCCTGGATGCCGATGAGCCGGACAAGGTCGCCCAGTCCGTCAGTGCGATGGCACTGAAATACGTTGTAATAACATCTGTTGATCGGGATGATCTCCCCGATCAGGGATCAGGTCACTTTGCAAGGGTCATAAGGAAGGTTAAGGAATCTGGCATTTATGTAGAGGTGCTCATACCTGATTTTCAGGGAAAGAGGGAATTTATTGACAGCATAATCGCGGAAAGGCCGGAAGTTCTTGCACATAATGTGGAGACGGTGAGACGGCTTACACCGGTTATAAGGGACGCAAGGGCCGGATATGACCAATCACTTTCATTGTTGAGGTATGTCAAGGAAAGGAACAGCAGGCAGATTACAAAATCCTCCATCATGCTTGGGAATGGGGAATCTGATGATGAAGTCATGGAAACCATGGAGGACCTGAGGGACGCCGGCGTGGACATACTCACTATCGGGCAGTACCTGCGGCCGTCAAAGAAACAGATTGAAGTGAAGGAGTACTGCACCCTGGACCGGTTTCGAATGCTGGAGGAAATGGGCTACAGGCTTGGCTTCTCCTACGTAGCTTCTGGTCCTCTTGTCAGGACATCTTATAAGGCAGCGGAAGCGTGGACATTAAGGAGGTTGGATAATGACAGAAATGGTAAATGAACAGAATGAAAAGGACGTCTTTGTCAGGGCATACACTGCGATGGTGCTGTCCAGGACATTCGACAAGAAGATAGTGATGGCTCAGAGGCAGGGAAGGATAGGCTTCTACACTCCATCCATAGGACAGGAGGCAACACAGGTCGGGCTTTCGATGGCTCTTGATCATGATGACGTGATATTCCAGTATTACCGGGATGTCGCACTTATGATTCACAGGGGCGTACCCATTGAGGTCATTCTGGATCAGATAATGGGCAATGCGGAAGACGAATCGAAGGGAAGACAGATGCCAAGCCACTACACGGCAAAGAAATACAATTTCATGTCGGTGCAGAGCCCGGTAGCAACAAACCTGCCGCTTGCGGTCGGCGCGGCTTACGCCCTGAGGTACCAGAAGAAGAACACTGTTGTTGTTGCAACCTTTGGGGACGGATCAACTTCAACTCCTGACTTCCACGCGGCAATGAATCTTGCTGCCGTATTCAATCTGCCGGTAATTTTTCTTTGCGAAAATAACGGATGGGCAATATCCCTTCCTACAGAGAAACAGACTAAGGTGGAGATATCGGAGAAGGCAGCCGCCTATGGAATGAAGGGTATAAAGGTGGATGGAAATAATTTCATAGAAACTTACAAGGCAACAATGGAAGCTGTGGAAAGGGCGAGATCAGGAAAAGGCCCGACCCTGATTGATGCCATAAGCTTCAGGATGGGAGCCCACTCCACATCCGATGATCCTTCAAAGTACAGGAGCCAGACGGTTGAGGAGGGCAGCGAAAAGGATCCAATCACTGTTGCCGAGGAGCAACTCAAATCGCTCGGATACCTGAACGATTCCCTCATTGCAAAGATTAAGGAGGAATCGACAAAGATGGTCAATGACAAGTTCGACATCCAGGAAAAGATACCTGCACCAGTACCCAGCACCATGTTTGATGACGTTTACGCTGAAAAGAACTGGATCATAAAGGAAGAGGAGGATGATATCCTTTGAGCACTATGAATATGGTACAGGCACTCAATTCAACGCTTGATCACATCATGTCCGGGGACAATAGCGTGATCCTTCTCGGCGAGGATATCGGCAAGGACGGGGGAGTCTTCAGGGTCACTGAGGGACTTCAGGCCAAATACGGAGAGGAAAGGGTAATAGACACTCCCCTTGTGGAACTTGGAATCGTTGGCATGTCCGTGGGCATGTCGCTAATGGGTGTGAAGGCCATCCCGGAGATACAGTTCCAGGATTTCATCTACACCGCATTTGACCAGATCATAAACCAGATGGCAAAGATGAGATACAGA
Organism: Thermoplasmata archaeon; assembly: GCA_021792655.1. GTDB lineage: Archaea > Thermoplasmatota > Thermoplasmata > Thermoplasmatales > Thermoplasmataceae > B-DKE. Next base: position 3,749 of record JAJYUG010000045.1, read on the forward strand.
TCAGGAGGAGGCTTCACGCTCCCGATGGTGCTCCGGACTCCGTATGGTGGTGGGATAAAGGGAGGGCTTTATCATTCCCAGAGCGGAGAGGCATATTTCGCCCACACCGCTGGGCTGGTGGTTGTTACACCGTCAAATCCATATGATGCCAAGGGCCTGCTCATTTCATCCGTGGAGAGTCCTGATCCTGTCATATTCCTTGAGCCGAAGAGGCTTTACAGGGCTGCAAAAATAGAGGTTCCGGACGAGGATTACAGGGTGAAGATAGGCGAAGCCGCCAGACCCATGGAAGGGGATGACCTGACCATAATCACGTACGGAGCGATGGTCCCGACCGTTCTTAACACGGTGAAGAAGAACAACCTGAACGCTGATGTTCTTGATCTGAGGACCCTGCTGCCAATGGACGTCAACGCAATAATCTCCTCCGCAAAGAAAACCGGAAGGGTTGTCATTGTGCATGAAGCCCCAAGGACCCTTGGAATGGGTGCAGAAATCTCCGCCCTTATATCGGAAAGGGCAATAGAATACCTGTATGCGCCTATCCTCAGGGTGACCGGCCCGGATATACCATTCCCGTACCGGCTGGAAGACTATTACATGCCAGGCGAGGCGCGCATCATGAAGGCTGTGAAGAGGGTAATGGAGTTCAGGTGATAACATGTATGTATTCAAGCTTCCAGACATTGGAGAGGGAGTAACGGAAGGCGAGATAGTAAAGTGGCACGTAAAGGAAGGGGATGCTATAAGCAAGGACCAGGACATGGTGGAAATCATGACCGACAAGGTTACCGTCAGGATCCCGTCTCCTGTGAACGGGAAAGTTTCAAAGATAATGTTTCCCGAGGGCCAGGTTGTGCAGGTCGGCACGGTTCTCCTGCAGGTGGATGACGGATCAGCATCGCCTGCTGTCCCGTCGGAAGCAGTTGAGGCACCAGCTGCCCAGAAACCATCACCACAGATTCAGGCGGCAAAATCAGGCACAGCTACAGCTTCGCCCGCGGTGCGGCGCATCGCAAGGGACAGGGGAATCAGCCTGGCAGACGTTACCGGAACTGGTGACGGCGGGAGAATAACACTTGAGGACCTGGACCGTGCAGCATCCAAGCAAAAGACACCTGCACCGGCAGAGGCTAAACACGTTGAAACAGCAACGCCTGGCGATGAGGTTCTTGAGATGAGGGGACTCCGCAGGCTGATATATGACAAGATGACTAAATCCAAACAGACAATGCCACACTTCACTGTTATGGAGGAGATTGACGTTTCCCCAATGATAGAAGCGAGAGACAGGCTCAAGGAGAAAAGCATTTCGGTCTCATTCACGCCGTTTTTCGTGAAAGCGGCCGTTGTGGCACTTAAGAAGCATCCATACCTGAATGCGGTGTACAACGAAGAAAAGAAAAACTACACCATAAGGAAGCAGTATAACATAGGGATTGCCATTGATACGCCTGACGGCCTGACCGTAGCGGTTGTCAGCGACGCTGACAGGAAAAGCCTTGTTGAGGTTTCTTCTGAAATATCTGATCTGGCTGACAGGGCCAGGAAAGGCCAGCTGAAGTTGAAGGAGGTCCAGGGATCGACCTTTACAGTGACCAATGTGGGTACGATTGGAGGGATAATGTCAACGCCCATCATCAACTATCCGGAAGTAGCAATACTTGGCGTGCACAGGATAATGTCATCTGTCGACGCAAGCGGAAAGCCCATCAGGAAGATGTTCATCTCCCTGTCATGCGATCACAGGCTGATTGACGGGGCTGAAGCCGCAAGATTCATAACCGAAGTAAAGGGGTACCTGGAGAACCCCGTAGTATTCCTGGCTCAATAGGTCGTGATAACATGAGATATGATGCCATAATTATAGGTGCCGGCCCAGGAGGTTATGCGGCTGCAATCAGGCTTGGACAGAAGGGAAAGAAAGTCGTCCTCGTAGAGAAGGACAAGATAGGGGGAGAATGCCTCAACTATGGATGCATACCATCCAAGGCCATAATAGAGCTTGCCAGTTCCATTGATTACCTGAAGAGGATGAAAGGGGTTCAGATGGACCTGAAGATGGACATGGCCCAGTGGCAGGAATGGAAATGGGGAATGATAAACAGGCTTACCGGCGGTGTGGAAACGCTTTGCAAGAGCTATTCAGTCGAGATAGCCAGGGGAGAGGCAATGATCGTTGACAGCACCCATGTGGCCGTTAATGGTAAAACATTTGAAGCGGAAAATCTTGTAATCGCGACGGGATCTTCCCCGGTCAAATTCGATAGTTTCCAGGGCGTGCTTTACAACAGGGAAATGCTTGATCTCAAGTCCATACCGGAAACACTGGTTGTGATCGGTGGCGGATACATCGGCATTGAACTCGGGACTGCGATGGCAAAACTCGGATCAAAGGTGACTGTAGTAGAAATGATGCCGGCAATTTTGCCTGGAGTTGATCCGGATCTCGTGAAACCCGTAGAAAGGAAGATCAGGGAACTGGGCATTACTGTCTTCACAGGCACAAAAGTCAAGTCAGTCACAAAGGGGGAAAAATATTCTATTGTGCTGGAGAATGGAAACACGATGTCGGCCGACATAGTCATGCTTACTGTGGGAAGGAAGCCTAACATTTCAGGATTCGGACTTGAAAAACTCGGACTTGCCATGGACGGGAACTTCATAAGGACGGACAAGAGGAAGAGGACCAGCATCCCTAACGTTTACGCCATCGGCGATGTTTCCGGACAGCCCATGCTTGCGCATAAGGCATATTACGATGCCGATATAGCCTCTGACAACATTTGTGGTATTGACAGCGAGGTTGAGTATCTTGCCATGCCTTACGTCATATACTCTGATCCGGAGATTGCCTACACCGGTTCCAAATCCACAGGAGAAACCTATTTTCCTGTTGCCGCAAATGGAAGGGCACTGAGCATGAACGCATCTATCGGAGGTTACCGCATATACCATGATGAAAAGGGTAATGTCAAGGGTGCCGGGCTTGTTGCGCCGCACGCGTCAGAGATGATCTCCGAGATCTCCCTGGCAGTGGAATCAGGGCTGAACGCGATGGATATCGGCCTGACCATTCACCCTCACCCGACGGTATCCGAGGGCGTTAAGGAATCGGCGGAAGCTGCATATGGAAAACCGCTTCACTTCAAACCTGCGCACTGATCTGGGCAGGATACCCTACGGTGAGTGCCTTGATCTCCAGATGCAACTGGTCAAGCTGAGGAAAGCAGGAAAAATAGGCAACACACTCCTCTTTTTGGAGCATTATCCTCCGGTATACACCATAGGCAGGAAGGCAGATCCGAAGAATTTTTCCGGAGTGGAGGTCATCAGGACCGACAGGGGAGGTGACGTGACGTACCATTCACCCGGTCAGCTTGTATGCTACCTGATTTTCAATGTCGAAAGGGATGGCCGGAAGGATGTCAGGAAATTTGTACATTCGGTGGAATCTGCCATAATCAACTCACTGAAGTCCTTCGGTTATGATGCATACGTAGGCGCAGAGCCGGGAATATGGATCAGGGGGGAAAACAGGAAGGTAGCTTCACTGGGCATGGCAATTGACGGCAACACATCCTACCACGGGTTTGCCCTTAATCTTACGCAGGAGCCCATCGATGGCTTCCTGTCGGTGAACCCATGCGGAATGGAGCCTTCCGTGATGGGCTTTGTTCCGCTGGACCGGTCTTCCGTGATCAGGGAGATTGTAAATAATTTTTCCTCAGAATACGGGCAATTCAATGAGGTAAGCAGGCATGAACTCGTGGAAGCTGTCAGGACTCTCTCCTGATGTCCCAGATCCTCTCCTCTATTCCAAGCCGCCGGTTAGAAACAAGTGCCGTCATGAACAGGAGGGAGGAAAGCCTGTTCAGGTATATCATGACAAACCTGTTTAACTCCATCTCCGTGGAAAGATAAACTGCAAAACGTTCCAGCCTGCGTGTAACCGTTCTGGCGATGTGCATAGATGTTGCCTCAACGGATCCGCCGGGCACAACAAAAAGCCTCACCTTGCCAATCTCGGCCTTGTATTCCCTTGATCTCTGCTCCAGCCACTCTACCCTTTCCGGCTTTATGGTTCTCCCTTTCCCCTCTGCGGACACATCCTCGCCGAGAGCGTAAAGATCTTCCTGTGCTGCCAGCAGATCCTGCCTTACATCATCCCATCTCGTAATGACAAGCGCATTGCCGATAAATGATATGGCCTCGTCCAGTGTGCCTTCAAATTCAACAAGCGGTGATGCCTTCCCAACCCTCTTCCTGAGTCCGGTGTCCGTTTCTCCGGTATCACCCCTCCTGGTAAACATTACAATCAGATTGGCAAGAAAAACTTAAGCTTTGCTCCCTGAAACCTTGGACCAGACGGAATGGGGAAGAAGGAATCCTCCTATGGCACCCCCAAGTGCCTGGAACAGCACACCGAATACAACCAGCCGGATGTACATCGCAGTGTTTCCCAGTCCCGTAAGGTAGGAGACAAGCGAAAGGTCACTGGATATTATGGTGGAATATGGAGAGTATGGGGTGAAGAGATGCATCGCACCTGTTCCAAGTATGGCGAATATTATCACTGCAATGGAGAGTATTGCTCCTGAAACGACGCCTGCTATGGCGCCTCTTGCTGCTCCCCGTGCAATCAGTCCAGCAACGATTCCCGCAAATACAATCACGAAGAAGCTCAAGTTGATAAGCAGCAGAGTTATTGCCAGCGCTGCAATGATTCCAGCGGCAATGTTACCAACGTAACCCAGCCTTGACTGTTCATCCATGAAATTGTATCTGGCATTTCGTATTTAAAAGTTTGTTGTACGCAGCTATGCATGGGCTCAAAAATACCTGAAGGTTGACCTGTCAAGCTGGTTCATGAAGTCATCTGCAATTCCTCTTTCAGGATCCGGTGTCATTTCAACACAATCCCAGGAGATCCTGACCCTTGTCTCGCCGGCCGGGTCAATGCCAGATACCGAGAAATTTATGGCCCTTATCCTGTCAATCTCCTCAGGATCCGGAAAATCACTCTTCGTTGCAATGTCATTTGTGTCTGCACCGCTGAAGATCTCGCATGACTCATAGAAAATGCCGTATCTGTCAACCTGTATCTTTCTCATTTTCTTCAGGCTGAAAAGGTTTGAGAAATAGGTCACCAGGTCAGAGAAATCATCATTTTCAACCTTCATAACGTATCTTCAGGGCTTACTCCATAAAAAATATTGTTTAGCAGCTGGCACAAATTATCTGGTTGATTGTTCAACCGGGCTCCTTCGCGATCTCAATTCATACGCCAGCAGCACGACAGACACCAGAAGCAGCAACGTCCCTGCCGTTCTCCACATGGCGGTGTATGTCAATGAGTCTATAATGTACCCATAAATGGGAGTGCCGACTATGACGCCCAGGTACATTATGCTCAGTGCAGCTCCGCTGTAAACCCCAACGCTCTCCCTTGGAGCCTCTTCCGATATTATTGTGACATAGGTCGAGTTCCAGGCAACGGCAGAGAATCCGAGGAAAAATGATCCAACGGAGGCGAAGTACCATTCCGAGGCTTCCAGGGGCACAAGTATGAGCATTATTCCTGAAAGCACGACAATCACAAGAAGGACAACCCTCTGGCTCATGTGAAAAACGTACTGGCTGAGTATAGGCCACACCACCCTTCCTGCAACAGCACCTGCCAGCATAACAGCCAGCATAAGTTCCGAGAAAAACACTTCATATCCCCTGAATTTCAGGAATACGACAAAATACGTGAAGATGGACTGCTGCCCAAGGGAGAGAAATATGGCAACAATGCTGATCATTAC
>JAJYUG010000046.1 GCA_021792655.1 Thermoplasmata archaeon
GGAATCCTATTCAATCAATCCGGCCGGCGTTCTTCTCGAGGAAGTTCGCATAACGCGCCTATTTCACTCTGGAGGGTGCTATGGTGACTGTGAGGATCTCCCTTCCGCTGGAGTCGATGCACCTGTTGTTAGGGCCGCAGTATATCACGGACTGCTCCGGTTCGAGCTTGTCTCCGGAGAGAGAATCTGTGTTGTGTGATTCCATCAGGTCCTCAGCGTCTATCATATACCATTTCAGATGATCGTTCTCCACAGACAGGAGGTACCCTCTGAGTTCTTTCACGGGGAAGCCACTCGTGGGGTCCCTTTCAGGTGTGAAGGACCTGAGGATGATGGAAACTATCTGACTGTTCTTTATTGTTCTTGATAAGATGGCCTTGAAACGGGAATTCTGTGAACTGTTTGTTCCAAGGAACAGCTTCTCGCCCTTCCTGGTGATGTCCCATGTTTCCGTTCCCCTTTCAGACAGATATGTCAGTATACCGGTAGTCGAGATGTGCCTATCCAGTTCATCCATGAAGCTATCGATGTCAAGACTCAATTCGATCACAGGAATATACATAAGAGCATATATATTCAATTGACGCTCTGCACGAAAGTGAAAGCGAAATTTAAGCGTCCCAGGTGTGCCACATGCACAACTTATTCAGTTGCGAGACAGAAAGTTTGAATTGTAAAATATGATGGGCAAATGTGATAGACTGTGAAGATTTCGGTGAGATGGTTATCTATACCAAGACTGGGGATCAAAGAACAATAGACCATAAGACGACAGTGAAACTATGCAGGCAGGCACAGGAAGAGGGAGTCGGCATAGAGGAGATAATAAAGAGAGACTTAGAGCCCGCGTTGAAGATGATCAAGTTCAGAAATTGAAACAAAAAAGAATTTAACTTAAATATAGATACTATAGCATTGACAGAAGAACTGAGGGAAAGGGCACTTAGAATAGTCCCGGTTGTGGAACACGATCCGGACGATCGCATGGTTTCCTTTGCTACTGTGCTTAGGGGAACCCCCGACCATTATACCCAGTCACTGTCGAGAATACTCGAGATCGGCGACGAGATTTCAGTGCCATACGAGATTGTTATTGGCTACCAGCCGAGCTCTGAAACACTTGCGGCAATAGCTAAGTCCATCAAGCAAAAGTTCCCACAGGCCATAATAGCAAGGCTTGATCAGGGTAATTCCGGTTCCTGCAAGAAACAGGTCTCTGCAAGGTGCTCCGGTAAGTTCCTGGTATTCTTTGATCTGGATTACATCTATGACTATTCGCACGCAGACCTCATTCTCAAATTCATCAGCCTGATGGAAAAGAAGATGCTTTTCACCGAACTTCCTGTTATACCCATGTCGTTGCTCACCGAGGCAGGAGGATGGCGTGAACTTGACGCTGGCGAGGATGTGGACCTTTACAGCAGGATTGCTGTCCTGTCGGGTATAATAGCCTACCCGCGCAGTGAACTTGAGGATTATGAGTGCGTTGCAGGGGCACGACACAATTTTTCTGCTAATATTATCAGGAGAACTGCCAGGAATTTCACCACGATGCGCGACCTTATGATCGGATGCAATTATGGAATAGGGGATATGATGCTCTTCAACAGGCATCGCAGACCTTTCACCAGGCTTGGTTTGTGGGTGTTCTTCACAGCATGCTTCGTTGGAACCAAATTTTCGTCAGTTCGTGCAGTCAGGTTTGACAGGAACAACTACCTGGTCTTCATGGAGAGCCTTGCAGAGTCACTTATACTTAAGGATCATCTCAGGTTTGATCGGCCTGAAGATCGCATTACCCTCGGGCTCTCAAGAAGCGAGATCACTTATTTGACCAAGAAAAGCAAGACCTGGCAGCAGGTCAAGGATTCCCTGAATGCCTACATTCATGTTGACAGGTAATTGTGATTTCGTAAAGATGCAATTATTTCATTATGTTGCGCTGAATGCTGCATTAAATTACTGTTTTATGGTTAAAAAAAATTTAAATCGGGTCTCCATTTGACCAACAATGCGCTCCGGATATACTACAATTAGATCACTTATTGTCATTAGTATAGTATTGGTTGTATTCCTATTCGGGCTTTTCCCGGCAAGCCAACACGAAGAGGGAGGTATGATAAAATCACATAATGCATTTCCTGCCAGTAACGGCATGATTGCTATTGGAAATGGTGTCACACGAACCACCTACTACCTGTTCCAGAACCTTACCATAATGCCTGGATCGAAATTGGTGGTCAATGATACAAACCTGGTTCTGGTCGGGGAAGCTGGATCAGTCATGAACATTGATGATTATGGATCTGCATGGTTCAACGATTCGGTGATAAGCACTTCCACCATAAACGGCGCGGGAAACATTACCCTCAACCTGAACATCGGAAACGGATCCATGGCCGGTTCGGCTTCCATTTTCGCATACAATTCTTCCTTTGGATTTCACGGTTCCCTGAATATTGTCCACTCCACTGCACGATTTCTTTCTTCCGACATAGGCATGCAAAATTCATCGTCACCTTCCATTGCGAGAAGCCTTAGCATCAAGGCCGTAAACAGCACCATCTACTCTTACAACACCACCTATGACGGCCTATACCACAGGTCCGCTGTCAGACCCTATGCCAACGGATACCTGAGTGCCCCGGCATCGGGAACCTCCGGATCGTTTGGAGAGGTCGGTTATAACAAGATCGCGTTCACATGCGGAAATGTAACTGTTCCCACTGCATATGATGATTCAATTATCCTGAACCTGACATTTAGCGGCAATGACAGCAACGGTCTTGATTTCATAAATGTCATGGCAAATGGGACAACTATCGAAAATTACACATTTCCAAGTACCGGCGGAGACAGCATACTTGAATCTGTTTCCATCCCTGTTAACGTCTCTGTGCCTGTAAATCAGGCCAATGCTTATTCCTCCTCGGGATTCACTGCAGGGTACGGTCTTAATGCAAACACACGGACAGAAATCAAGAGCGTTAAAATAACGCTGCTCTCCAATGATACTGAAGCCAGGTATGGTACAGGGATGTTCAATATCATTCTCTATAACTCTACCTATCTCTCCATCAGGGACAGGTTCTCCTTCGACCTTCAGCGCACATTTACGACTGGAAAGATACTCAACCCCGAAAAGAACATGCTTATACTGAATGGCAATTCCACAGCATATCTTGTCAGCGGTGAATATAGCAATGGGACTTATGTGGACCCCCCGTTCATTGTCTCAAATCATTCCGCCGTAATGCTTTACACCTATGAGAACCTGGAATTCAGTACTCCACATGGACGTTTTGTGAACGGAACTCCATCCGTGATGCCAGCAATGACTTCAACCCGGCTGTCAGCAATCGCCGCCCTATGGAACCAGGATGTTTCCACCATGATCGGGGAATTCGGTTTTTCCTTGCCATTAAAGCAGGACGGAGAATTTGGTTTCCCTCTTGCCGATTGCCTTTTGAATTCTTCAAATAATCTGACCTATGTGGGGGATTATTCTGTAACAATGGCCGGCATCGCCTCATATTTTTCAGTCCCTCCATTTCCCGCTCCAATCGGCACGAACGTGATGCAGAGATTCAACCTGGATCTTCCGGACATTTCCCTCTTTTTAGCCACGAAAGAGGTAACTGTGGGAAATTCGCCACTTAACCTGTCTATTGTTTCAACCGGGACAGTAGCCCTGAGAAACATTACGCTTGATATTGGAGGATTCGCCGAGACAGCAGACCTGATCAGTTCGCACCCGCTGGTGCTCGGTTCTGGAACACCATCGATACTGAGCGGATTATATTCGATTCCAGTCTCAGCACAGCCAGGCAGCTACATCGCTACTGTTACTGTCAAATGCAACAATTACACGCTCGAGGGGGAGAATTTTTCCATGGTTTACCCAATATCCGTGGAACCAAACATAAGTATCACGGTCAGCAATTTTTCTGCTACATCTTCAGGCAATGAAATTGAAGCTTTTTTCCTGGTCTCGAACCTTGGCCTCAACACGGCGTCCTACGTGCTTCATGCCAGAATTACGTCCTCCGGAGGGTACGGTTATACCCTGACAAGACTTTTGACCATCTCACCGGGTTCTAAATTTCCGGTATCGCTCACATTCAATACCTCGCAAAATGTAACTGCCTTCAGCCTGTGCTTTTCCCCGGAAATCATTGGCGGCCAATCCTATAATTTCACATTCAACCAGACTGTTGCAATACAGGGGACGAAGAATCCGGTGGTGACATTCGTGGAGAGCGGCCTGCCACATTACACTGTATGGTCAGTTCTTGTGGGAAACATAACCTCCATGGGATTTGGGGAAAGCCAGAACATGTCACTGCCAGAGGGAAACTATACCGCTATCATCACTCCCTATAATGGAAATTTCTCTGTCCAGACCGTAAATTTCTCTGTTTCCATGAAAAATTCTACGGTGATGGTAAACTTTGCATTGCCAGCAGTTAAATTACCAGCTCCTGCTTACAACATCGAGGTGATTTATGACGCCAGCGGCATAGCAGCAATTTTCCTGGCTATTCTTGGAGTTATTCAGTGGCGCAGTTTAAGCACATACTATGTCTGCACCGCATGTATGAAGTCATACAGGAGAAGGTTGCTTCACAGGCACCGGCACGACTAGAGTGCGGGTTGCCGGAACAGCACCTTGATCAGTGATAACTTTCATAACACTAATCAAGGAAACTCAGGTTCTCGCGCAATATGGAAGTTACATATCCTTTTACCTGTGAAAACTGCAGCTTTGGCGGCATTGGCCTCTCATCAGCGCTCACTACAACATCCAGGACTGCCGGGCCTTCAGTGGAAAGCAGTTCTGACACCCCCGAGGCAAGATCGCTGTATTTTTCAACCCTGATGCCTTTTATCCCGATGGCATTGGCTATTCCGGCAAAATTCTGTGGATACAGGTCAACACCGAAATCAGGGTAACCCATTACCTCTTCCTCGAACTTTATCATTCCAAGTTTTGAATTGTTGAATACCACTACCTTCACAGGCCTATCATATTTCGCTGCAGTTATGAGCTCCATCATTGTCATTGCAAAGCTGCCGTCGCCAACCAGTGCGATGACCTGCCTGTCGGTTGCGAAGGAAGCGCCAATGGATCCGGGTATTCCAATCCCCATGCTCCCGAGCCACGAGGAATAGATGAATCTCCTGCCCGCGACTGTCCTGAAATTTCTTACAGTCCATACGGTGACGTTCCCCGTATCCCCGATAATTACTGCATCCTTCGCAGCTTTCTTTGAAAGCTCGGCAGCAACAGCTTCCGGGAGAATCGGATCTGATGTCTTATTCTCTATTGCAGTCATATCTCTTATCCATTTTTCCTTACCATTTGCAAGAGTCTGGAAAAATTTTGCCTTCTTCGTTTCGGGCTTGATATTATCAAGAAAATACTTCGCTGTGCAGACAAGGGGGATATCCACGGAGACCCGCTTCCCAATCCTGGCAGGATCGGTATCAACCTGTATCTTCCTGACTCCATTGGGTATGAATTGAACGTAGGGGAAAGATGTGCCCAACATGATAAGAAGATCCGCTTCCCTGAAGGCATCAACGGATGGTTTGGTGCCGAGCAGCCCGATGCTCCCCATGACCCTCTGGTCATAGTCGTCTACTATGCCCTTGCCATTAAGGGCATACACTACTGGGGATCCCGTGGCGTCAGCAAAGGCATAAATCTCCGGCCCAAGTCCTGTACATCCCCTTCCTATGAAAAGCACAGGTTTCCTGGATTCGTTAATTGCCTTCCTCGCCTCTGCCAGATCGGGCGCGTAATCAAGTCGTGGGAAAATCCCCGGGGACAGATTATCCATCCTTGGGGCGGACAGCCTGAGCACGTCTACAGGAAGATTGATATGGGCGACGCCTTTCCTGAATAGTGCCTCCCGGTAAGCCCTGACCACGATCTTCTCAGCATTTTCCGGATTAACTATCCTCTCATTGAATACTGAAACGTCATCGAAGAGCCTGTTGGTATTGATCTCCTGAAAATAATCGCTGCCTATAAGGTCAGTCTCAACCTGCCCGGTAAGGGCAATTACCGATGCCCCCTCCATTTTCGCATCGTAAAGCCCATTCAGCAGATGAATTGACCCTGGGCCGGATGTGCCAACGCACACCGTTACTTTACCGGTTAATTTTGATTCGAAAGAGGCTTCAAGCGCGGCGCCTTCCTCGTGCCTTGCCTGTATGAATTTGATGCGGCTGTTCTGGCGCATGGCATCCATCAAGGGGTTCAGGGAATCTCCCGGAATTCCATATATGCGTTCTATTCCAAGATTTACCAGGGAATCTATTACTGTATTCGCAACTTTACCGCTCATGCATAATGTTACGTTCTGATATTATTTAAATACAGTATAATGAATCTGGAAACAGATGAGCAAGCAATCACAGGATCAAAAACATTAAGGGAAACAACGGGCAGGTCTGCGTGATCAGATCAGGTTTTGTTTCGTTGTCGTTAAAAAAGGATTAAATATTGTGTAAGGCTATCCTGACATTGATAACCATAATGGTTGTTTTGCTGCTTTCTGCAATAATGGGCCTTTCGATATTCATAACCCTTCCACTGATAGTCGGCAGGGGGATGCGAGATGTGACAGCTAAATTCCTTGGGGCAGTTTCAGTGGGAATTATTGTGTTCCTTATCGCAGACGTATTCACTGACTCAGCCAGCATACTGTACAATAACACGCTTGCAGGTTACGGCACCAACGCGTTCTATGACCTTATCTTCTCCGTATCCCTTATTGCAGGTTTTCTTGTCCTTTATTTAGCCGAGACGCGTTCTAAAAATTCCGGATCACCATATATGCTTTCACTGTTCATAGCTCTGGGCATAGGCTTCCAGAATCTCACTGAGGGGCTTGTTTTTGGTTCTTCGTACAATTCCATAGGCCTTGTGGGGGTTACGCTTGTTATACTCGTTGGTTTTGTCCTGCAAAACATGACAGAGGGTTTTCCCATATCTGCACCGTTTATCGGCAAAGTGGGGCAGAAGATGATACCAATGGCTATACTATTCCTCGTAGGGGGGCTTCCCACCATAATAGGAGGGGGTATAGGCTACTTCTATTCATCGAGTGTGCTTGATCTCTTATTCGATGGACTTGCAATCGGTGCGATGTTTTACGTAATCCTTCCCATATTGAGGAGCCTGTTCAGGAATTCAGAAATCGAGGTAATAAGGCTTGTCTACATGGGATCGTTCCTTGGATTTCTGCTGGGATTTCTTGTAAACCTGATCTGAATAACCGGATCATCATTCAGCACTTCCAGGAAGACAAACTTAATGAATCGGATATGTTGCCTTGCTGATATATTCTTCGGGAAATAACTCGTCATGAATAAAGGGGCAAACTAAGAGTCCACGGTCAGCACTGGCCAGTGCCGGATAGTTAGTATTACATGATAGTAGCAAAAACTATTAGTACTCAACCGGAATGATTTTGCGTGACCAATGACAACGTGGCACTTGGGATTGCAACAAAGAGCGGCGGTTTCATTCTTTCTGCTGACCAGGAAAGGAAAAAATGGGTTGTTGGAAGACGCTTTCTCCCTGAGGAAGACCTGAACAAGATTGCAATGGATTCTGCAGGAAAGCTCTTTGCAGCTACGCTTACGGAAGGAGTTTTCACTTCTGATAATTTTGGCACGGAGTGGAAGCAGTCAAGCAGGGGATTGCATGTCAGAAAGGTATGGAGTGTTGCACCTGATCCGCATGAGCCTGAGACTGTATACGCCGGAACACAGTACGGGCACCTGTTCAGGTCACGGGACTCAGGCAAATCCTGGGAAGAGGTTACGGGCCTGCACAGGGCTCCAGGAAGGGAAAACTGGGGCATAGACTGGGGATTCGGAACTACCGGGCTGACCGTACACACTGTTCTGCCGGATAAAAACAGGAAGGGGAGGCTTTATATAGTTGCCTCCGGGAATGGGCCTTACCGGAGTGACGACAGCGGCGAGACCTGGCAGGTCCTTAAGGGAGGCATAGACAGCACCTGTCCCATTGGTTCCAGAGAAAACCACTACCCTGGTGAGAGCAGTGACCCAGAGGAACGGTCCAGGAGCCATCTCTCACAGGTTCATGCATGCTCTCACAAGCTTGTACTTTCTGAAAAGTCCGAAGGTACCGTTTATCAGCAGAATCACTGTGGGGTCTACGTTTCAAGAAACCATGGGGATAGCTGGAAGGATATCAGCCCCGGAAATGATCAGAGGCATGGTTTTCCCATAGACATTGTGGAAGGGAGAAAAAACTCCGTTTTCGTTGTTCCAGCCAGGCAGGATAAGTGCAAGACACACAATTCCTGCATTCAGGGACAGCTCTCCGTGTACAGAACGGATGATGGCGGCGCTTCCTGGAAAGACGTTCATAACGGACTTCCAGATTCGGTGCACACTGGTGTTTTGAGGGACGCCATGGCTCATGATACAAACAGGGAACCGGGTGTTTATATCGGCACAAGCACTGGCGAGGTTTACGCCTCAACTGATCTCGGGGAGTCCTGGAAAAAGATAGCGTCGGGATTGGGAAGAATCCAGGGTATTACTGCTTTTTCACCTGCAGTGTGACCGGTTTCGCAAACCCATAGAAGCAAACAAATATTGATAGAAGAGAACATCTGAAATACTGCGGTCTGAACGCTCAAAGCTTTGCAAGATGGAGTGCCATGCGAATCTGGATTGACCTGGTATTGAGTTGTGAATCTGAATGCCAGTTCTGAGTATAGATTCATATTCTGACATACGAAGAACTTAACAATCATATACGTAGTATGCCTGTATAATATGATTTATATCTTGAGAAAAATTCATATATACTAACAAATATTCGCTATAAATGAATTTCAAAACAATTTTGTCATTATTACTTGTTTCCACCATGATTTTAGCGTCTGGCTCGGTATTTGCAAATCCCATGACATCTAACAGCAGCCAGGCTATTCACTTCCAGGGCACCCCCAGTGTTTTTCATGGAAATATAACGGTATTTCCTAACGGTACCATATCTACGCACTCTGCACCTATCTCTCTAGCAGGGCAACAATATACAATGACCGGAGACATTAACGGTTCGCTGAGGTTTGAGGCGAGTAATGCTATACTCAATGGGGATGGGTACAGCATCCTGGGAAATAACGGAACCAATCCGGCACTGCTGATTTCAAATTCCAGCGGAGTTAGTGCAAAGGATCTCACCATCATATCCCAAAATGCATCCGCTGCGGGCCTGATCGTAGTGAACACTTCAGGGGACAGCATAAATGGCGTCAACGTGACAGCACCTTCGTTCGGACTGCTTATATCGGGATCTACCT
Organism: Thermoplasmata archaeon; assembly: GCA_021792655.1. Classification (GTDB taxonomy): domain Archaea; phylum Thermoplasmatota; class Thermoplasmata; order Thermoplasmatales; family Thermoplasmataceae; genus B-DKE. The sequence continues at coordinate 9,357 of JAJYUG010000046.1, forward strand.
ACAATGTAAATGTCTCGAATTCCAGGATCTCTGTAGGCGG
>JAJYUG010000006.1:0-28492 GCA_021792655.1 Thermoplasmata archaeon
TGTCAGGGTGCCTTATGCCTTCGAGTATCTCTACTGTTGTGGTTTTTCCTGCGCCATTGGAGCCCAACAGGCTGTAAATTTCGCCGCCATAGACATTGAAGGTAAGACCATCAACAGCCCGAATCGATCCATAGCTCTTCTTAAGGCCATCAACTGATATGGCTACATCGCTCATTCTAAAAAGTATTATTTAGAAGTATTAATAAATTTGTCAAAATGGACGATGATAATTTTACCGGCCAGCAGCCTGATATGCTCACTTGAAACTGAATCATTTTTCAGCTATCTCAAAGGACGAAGTGTTGTAGAATATCAGGTAAAGCCTCCTATTCCTCTTTAGTAAGAATTTTTGTGATTCAGCAAGCAAAAATAGGTTCAAATATTTATTCGCATAATAGCTGGTGAGAGACAAGCTTGATTCCTGACTCAGTATTCTCTGGTTTCCCGACCATTAAGACAAAAAGGCTGATGCTCCGTCAACCTCAGCATGAAGATGCAGAAGCCGTGTTTTCAATCAAATCCGACCCACTGGTGACGTTGCCATACTGCGCTGAACCTTATACCAGGATGGAACAAGCCCGAGGCTGGATCGAAAGGCTCCACTCCACTTACAGAGATGAGGAAGGCATTATGTGGTTCATAACGCCTATCGGTAAGAATAATGTAATCGGCGACTGCACTCTGTGGCACATTGATAGCGAGTCTGAGTGCGCGGAGCTCGGTTATGAGCTTAACAGATCCTACTGGGACAAGGGGATTGCCTCTGAGGCAGCCTCCGCCGTTATCCAATTCGGGTTCAACAGCATGCTGCTGAACAGGATTGAGGCATGCCCGTTCAGTGAAAACAGGCCGTCCACCCGACTTCTGGATAGACTCGGGTTTACGCTTGAAGGCAATCTCAGGCAACGCATTATGTTCATGGGAAAGTATTTTGATCAGTTGTATTACGGACTGTTGAAGGAAGAGTGGAAAGTCAATGGAACTTCCCAGCTATCCGGAAAATAGGTGTAATGATCTGATCCGCTCCACCCCCCTCGGCATGGAATCACAGACTTGCCGGCATAACCATAGTCAACAAGTTATGCCGTCCAAGGAAGCAGGAACATTAATGCCGGGTTTATGGAAGGATCAATCAAAGCAAATAAAAAATATATAACATGATAATAGCCAACAATGATTGGGGTAATTCTGGCCGGAGGGTACGGAAAAAGGCTGAAGCCGATTACAGACGAGATTCCCAAGACATTGATAAACATCAAGGAAAACTATACGATCATGGATCGACAGATCTACGATTTCAAGAACATAGGAGTAGAGGAAATCTACATACTTTCAGGATACCTCGGCCACAAGATAGAGGAGCGGTATGGCGAGACAGACGGAGAGGTCAGGTTCCACTACTTCTGTGAGGAAAAACCTCTGGGTACCCTATTTTCGATCCGGAACCTGCTTGAACACAGGTCCGACGAGGACATAATACTGAGGAATGGCGACACCGTAACTGACCTGAATATTGACAGATTCGTCGAATTTGCACAGAATTCAAAATACGGAATGACAATGTTTGTAACCAGGATGAAAAGCCCATATGGTATTGTTGAGACCTTCGGCGATGAGGTTCTCTCTTTTAAGGAGAAGCCTTACCTAGACTATTATATAAATGCCGGCTTCTATTTCCTGAGAAGACCGGTATTCAAGTATTTCTTTGATGATTATTTCGACAAGGACGTCGAGACAACGGTATTTCCAAAACTTGTAGCCGCAAAGGAAGTATGTGTCTACAGGGAGGATACAATGTGGATGGGGATTGACAGTGAAAAGGACCTTGAAATGGTGAGGGAAGAGTATTCAAACAGAACCGATACTCCATCAGGATATATCAAGACCCTCTATTCGCATGGAAAGAGCAGCATCGTAGAATACTTTATCAAGTCCGGAAAATCACAGAAAATACCATCTGGAAAGAATTCAGTGGCAAGGGTGCTCCGCGGAAACGGACTAATGGTTTCTGGATCAAACTCCAAGTACAAGGAAAACCAGATAATACCGCTAAGCAGCGAGCTTGAATTCCGGGCTTTCGAAAACACTATTATTGATGTTACAGCCACATAGGACGCCGGGGACCTGGATTTATTTATGCCAATATTTCTTTACGGAGCGGCTGTAATCAGGTGCCATAAAGTTACAAAAATTTAATATGCATGTTAGAATAGAGCACGAGATCATCAATGTCCGTAATGACTAGGGAGACCCTGATAAAGGCTCTCGAAAATACATACGGTAAAAAGGGGATGATTCACAGCGATGTGGAAGAACTCTGTGATTTTGTTCTTTCATTCTTCGGCTACGAAGACTACGTGCTGGACAATGTCCTGTCCGCCCCTGAAAGGGACGTTTTCTACAACCTTGAGGAATATGGGTTCCTTGAGACACACAGGGAAGAGGTCAACATAGTCAGGGGTAAGCCATGGAGAATTAACCAGTGGACGTACAAGAAGGGAAATATCTACAAAGCTGCGGAGGCGGTATACGAGGAAGAGCCAGAGCAGAACATCTACGATGAGATTTTCAAGGAAATGAACAGCTGAGGATGGAATGTACGAATCATCTTGCCGTTCTGGACCCCTATCTTGAAATGCCACCCTTCGCGCTAATTATGACCGTTGACACAACGATGAGCACACCGCCTGCTATCTGGAATCCGCCCAGTCTTGTGCCAAGCAGAAGAACTGTTGCTGCAACTGCGCTGAGCGGTTCAAAAACGGATAGGATGCTTGCACTTGACGGACTGATATGCCTCAGGCTTCCGATATACAGCATGAAAGGCAATGCGGTGCCCAGCAAGATGACGAAAATAACCAGTGAGACAGAAACAGCATCGATGCTGAAACCGGAAAGGCTCCACGGGTAATATATGGGCATCAGCACCAGCGATCCGAAGACCATTCCCAGTCCTGTTACTAGAAATGTGTTGAACCTGCCAATGAGTCTATATGGATATATAGTGTAGAAGGCAGCGGCAAGCGCTGATCCGATTCCCCAGTATAGGGCCAGATAGGAGACCTTGATGCCGGTCAGGCTCCCATCGGTTAGCAGAAGGAAAAGCCCGCTCATTGCTACCAGCACTGAGACTAGCTCAAATGCATAGACCCGTTTCGATCCGGTCAGCACGAGCCACACCATGATAAAAAATGGGGCGACATACTGCAAGAGAGTGGCTGTGCCAGCGTTGCTGTAATCTATTGTCATGAAATACGCCAGCTGGACGGCGAGCAGTCCGGCTATTCCGAAGATAACCATGGACAGCACGTCCTTCCACCCCATGTTTCTTGGAGCTGGGTTATCTGGCAGAAGAAGGCGGTATATGATTAACAGCAGAATTCCTGAAAAAAGCATGCGGATTTCCACCAGCCATACCGGTTGGAAGCCGTAACTATGGAAAAGATCCTGGGCAGCCGTACCTGAGAGCCCCCAGAGCGAGGCACCTACTATGACCATTATATAGCCCCTCGTTTGAGATTCCATGTTCAGCCACCTCTGGATGATACTGAAAAGTCGACCTGTCTGGAAAGCATCCTGTTTTGCCTCATTTCTTTCTTATGAGGTTTTTAAAAAACAGTGCAGCACCGATTCCGCCTATCAACAGCGCCATGCCTGTTTTAGGGCTATCAAACAATATATGCTGAAACGGCTTCTTATATGGGTCAAAGCTATCGACGTGTATCTCATACCTGTCACCGTATTCAAGCACGTGCACTCCGCGTACCGACCCTTCTATGGAAGCACGCCAGTCCGCCAGTTGACCCTTCGGCTCTCCAACGGACCTTCTGAAAAGTCCGCTCGATGAGGGTTCAGGAACGCGATTTCCAAAGTCGTCAATCTTCCTGACGGTCAACTTTCCATCAATCAGTGCCCTGGCCAGGATTGAGTTCCAGAAATCAGGGGTTTGATTGTATTTCATAATGGCAAGTATATTGAATGTGATAAAGAGTTTATCCTCAAAGCAGAGGTGCTTCAAGGAGTGGAGCCAGATTCGTGAAATGGCTGCTAAAAATTATTTGACACGGTGCGATGGCAGAGAGAAGAAATGGAAAATAAAAACCACAAATCCCCGGATACCGGAATGGAAAAGGCAAGAAGGAGGAATTTTGGAAGTCACTTTACGCCAGTCGATATCTTTGAGGATTATATTTACCCCAACATAAGTGACAGGCTTTTTGACTATGCTTGGACGGATAACTTCTGTGGTGAGGGCAACCTCATATTACCAATGCTGGAGCATGTTGATGAAGACCATCGCATCCAGTTCTTCAAGGATCACCTCTTTCTTTCCGATGTAAACGAGGATGCAGTGGTGAAATCCCGTGAGAAAGCGTCCGGATACGGCATCCCTCCTGATATAGTGGAGAAGAACATCTCAGTGAATGATGGAATGCAGGCGTTCCCGAAGCTGAAGACAAAATACCCGATTTTCCACATCACAAACCCTCCCTATCTTTACCTGGGCTATATTGCAAAGACTGCGGATGTCAGGCAATACCTCAGGTATTTCACCGGCAGTGCAAGCGGGCTGCAGGATCTTTACCAGATAGCGCTCCTGCGGGATTTCGAGAAGGGATTGAATAAAATGGTGTACATAATACCATCGAACTTCCTTTTCGGGAATTCTGTCTCAAACGAAATCAGGAAGCTGCTGTTTTCCAGATACAGGCTGGAAAAGGCAACAGTTATTGAGAAGAAAGTTTTCCGGTTCACCGGTACAAATGTTGTGATATGCTTTTTCACGAAGACTTCAGGAAACGATCAAAAGTTTACCATTCCCGTCACCACAGTGGCAAGATCAGTCACTCACTCTAATATCACGCTGGAAAGTAGAAATAATTACCGTGCAGGCCTCTTTTTTGATGACCTTATCTCAAGTCTACCAAAAAATGACCTGAAGTTTGATCTTTATCTATCAGAAAGCGATCTTTTAGACTGCCCAGGTACATTCAAGACAACTGTGATTGATGTGAGCTGTTTTTCCAACCGGAAATACGCCGTACGCGAGTACATGATTAACAAAGATACCATGTCCATGATCAGGAGGAATGTACTCTTTTTGAGAACACTCGACTCCGGCAGCAGGGAAGGAAGGTGCGGACTCTATAATATAAGAGAGGAGTTCAATGCCGACGCAATCGTGGTTTCCGGAAAGCGATACAGGACACACCCCATACAGATTGTTTTTGACAGCCTGACTGCAGAAGAACAGGAATACCTGCGGATTTATTTCAACAAGACACTGGAATACTTGAGATCGAGATCTAACAGTGAATTTTTGACGACGTACAAGTATTCGTCCTCGAACTACACGAGGAAGTACCTGGGTCTCAACCAGGCAAAGTCAATAATAAGAACCTACCCCATATTTCCGGAAAAGGAAAGAAACTCAGCCTTCCATGAAGCTATTGCTCTTGCTGACAATTTTGAGATGGAGAAATTCTTTCGCGACCGCTCGTTACAGAACATGAAATTCGCCTAGAGTGCTTTCTAGCCCCTTGCATTCTGTTCACCCTCATGTTGCCCCGGGTTACCTAATCTTTTTAAGAGCGGATTTACATTAGCCCCCTATGAAATTCCACGGAAGGAGACTGTTGCTGGCAGGCGTGATTGTCATCGTTTTGATCACGATTCTCTCCGGCCTTTATGTTCCGCAGATTCATGGCAGTAGTAACGCATCACAGACGCCATTGCAGAATGTAACCGCCCAGCCTTCAGTAAATGCTGCCGGCACCAACATCTCACAACCAATTTCTACGGCAAATGCTCTGGCTTCGACAGTTACGGGCATTGCTAACGCTTCGGGCACTGCAAGCAGATTCCTGTTTCTACCAAACATAAATGCCAATGTAGGCATTACCGATGGACATGTCTCGCCGCTTTACTCTTCGGCACCCGCTCCAATGGGCATAGGTGACTTCGGCGTTGTAAATGGGACAGGGGAGAGTTATAATACATCAAGCTTCAAAGGCACCCTCACGGTCAATAACCTGAGCGATTTCTATCTCCTGAACGATGCACCGAATACAGTATCTGTCCAGCTAAACGCGGTCCTCGGAAACGCCACCATAAAGGGAAACGATGGTTACTCATTCTGGGCACAGGATGTGATGGTTTACTCAAGCAGAACACACAACCTCTCGCTCGAGGACAATGTGTGGAATTTTTCCAGCCCCACCTCGGTTATGGAACCTGGAACCATACTCGGAAGCACCGGGAAGGTTATCAGTTACCCGGGAGTACACATAGCTCTAGGACCAAGTTTCACCGTTACCATGCCGTTCACGATCAGCCTTTACTTAAACTCCACGAATAACGGAACTGCCAACAACATCGTATTCTTTAATTACAGTCTGTCTGGAAATATAAATGGGACACAGACAACAAAACATGGAACGTTTGACAGAGTGACTTTCAATTCTGCTGGGGGACAGCCTGCAGGGTATATGGCAAGGCCTGCCAACTTCACAGTCAACGGCAGGGAGCTTGCTCCCAATGGCCTGCTCTATGATGCGGAATTAATGATCGGAGGGCCAGGAGGCGGGAGCACCACCTCAATATACAACATCAGCGCAAACATGAGTTTGCAGTACAGATCGCATTCAGCCTACAAGACCGTACCGTCAGCCTATGATTTCGGTACCGATACCGGAGAGACGTCTGAAGGAGTAGCTGCGTATTATTCTGCGGACAATACCGTACACCTGAATTCAGGTCCATCTCTTCTCTATGGTTTATGGAACACGGTAAACATAAGCGGAATAAGATCCGTCGGAAGCGGATTTACTGAGTATAAAGGCAAACTCTCTCCTTCAAATGGATTCATGTTCATAAGTGCGGGAAATAATTTCAACGTCACTTCAGCAGAATGGGCACCCACTGATCAGAACGGAACTTTCATGTACTTGCTGCCTCCTGGTAATTATTCAGCGGAAGCCCTTATGAGCAACCATGATCCTTCTCAGACGAAACTGGAGTCTCCCGGTCCAAATAATGTAAGCCTTCCATTGAACTATGCTACAGGCATATACACCCCACTGTTTGCGGATGGAAACAGCCAGCTGAAAAATATCAGTTATTCCGGATCCGGCACTGCAGCTTCACCCTATGTCCTGTTCGGATCCAATGAAAGCAGCGGTATGAACCAGCTGTTCACGGAGATGAATGACTTCACTTTCCCTGTCTTCGGAGGGCTGATGATTTCAAATGTGTCGGATCACGCAGTAATAGACCCCCCATCATTCCGGGTGAGTTACCCAGTTTCTGATCTACTCCAGCTCACGACTGCCGGCCTACCAGAGGTCAATTACCTGAGCATGCTGGTATATGGGTCATCCAATATAAGCATAGAGAACTCTTCCTATATCTCTGGGTGGTTCTCGGAGGCATTAAATGGATTCCCCGCTGCAAACATACTGCTGTGGAATTCCACAAACGTAAACATAACGGGAAATTATTTCGCCAGCCAGGGAAGTTCAATAATCATTTACAACCCCAACAGCACTTATTCGAACAATACCGTTACGGGGAATGTCTTTTCCATCGATGCTACTGTCACCAACGCCCTGGACCAGTATTTCCTGAACAGCAATTCACCGGTGGGCCTGGAGCTTTACAGTTCAAACAATACAATCTATAACAACTTTTTCTCCGGAACTGCTCCTGCAGTCAGCCCGGGTGGAAAGGGAAACGACATATACAGCGGGGGTACAGTTACTTACTCCAATAAGTGGAATATTTCCAGAATTCCCGGCAAGAACATCATAGGCGGCAACGGCATTAGCGGGAACTACTGGATGAACTACAACGAAAACAGCAGCCAGTTGCATAACGACGGCGGGTTGATAGCTTATGGCAGCGATAAAAGCCCACTTCAATACCCGCAGTCCGTAACATTCAGCCCTTCCGCGCTTAACCCGGGAACTAAATACCTTGTGGAAATCCAGTCAAATTTCCTGACCCCTGAGAAAGTGCCGACCATCCTGTTCGGTGGGGTTATAACCAGTGGCAGGACGACGTTTTCGCTCCCAAACGGAAGCTATCAGTATTACGGAGAGGCAGATGGGCTGTATACAACTGTATCGGGGAATTTCACTGTCAGTGGAATTAACAGCACCGTAGCACTCAAATTCACTTCCATTGAAACCTATGAAATAGCGTTCATCCCGGTCGGACTGTCTGCAGGATCGTACTGGAATATCACCATATCCGGTAACGGCATTGTCCCAACAACTGCGTACAGTGCTCCGGACGTTTCCCTCATATTCTTCGGGGCCACAAACGGAACATACAATTACTCCGTATCGGCCTATGGATATACTCTCATTTCCACGAATGAAACAGTTGATGTGACCGGACAGAATGTGCCGGTATACCTTAACTTCACCCCTGATGAGTATTCACTTTCAGTGATCGAGAAGGGGCTCGGTGCCGGTACCCAGTGGTCCGTCACAATAAATGGGAAGCAGTACAACACTACAAACAGCACCATCGTTGTGCCGGGGTTGTCTCCAGGGACCTACAGTTACACAATAAGCCAGGTAGCGGGCTACATCTCCAGTTCCGGAGGAAGCTTCACAATGGGCTTCAATGACAGCTCCATAGGTATAACGTTCATCCAGTCAACCAGCCCGATACTGCTGGTAGGTTATGCCATACTTGGTGCGATAGCAGGAGGTGTGGTTTCCGCTTTCCTCATGTACAGAAAAATGAGGAAAAAGTGATCGCTGACCCTTGCTTCCCTAGAATAGGCTGGCGCCCATGGTTTCCCTTCCTCTCATGTACCATGCAAAAGACGCAACCATACCTACGGCCCATATGATGACTGCATAAATGATGTAATCAGTCAGGGAAAAGCCGGATATGGCGAAGAGCGTGATTATGTAGAAAACGTAGGCAACCCCGCGGACACCGGCTATGCCCTTTCCCCTGTTTGCCGTTGTAAATAGCTCCGGTTGGAGAAGTTCCCTGACTGCCCACCCCATCTCTCCAAATATTGCGTTCAGCGCAAGCAAAAAAGCCAGTATTAGTATGGATCTGGAATAGATTGCGTATGGTATGAAAAGGGCCATTGACATAAATCCACCGGCATATGCTATAACCGACATTTTCCTTCTTCCAATCATGTTTATTAGAAACAGAAGAGCGATACCTGCAATAGCTTCGGCCGCCCCGTAAGCAAAAGCTATCATGCTTGTCAGTTGTGGAAACTCATAGGGGCCGATCACGTATCCCACAAGCGCAAACGTGAGCACTATGGTTATGGCAAAGGACAGCAGCACAAGAAACTTGAAATAATCATAACGGGTGAAGCTTGTACGTTTTGCGCTGGATCCTGCCCTCGAAACAAAAGCCCACCTGAAGCTCTCCGGGAGTTTTGATCGTGTCAGGAGAGCGACGGCAAGCGCAATGACTATCATGATTGCAAATATTGCCTTCTGGTCAAGAATGGAGGCGGGTATGAAAAGGAAGACCGCAGAAATTGCCGCGACACCGATGTTAGCTGAATTTGATGCTGCTATTAGCGCCTTTCCGCGATACCTTATGGGAAACTGTTCAGCCATGAACGCAAGTGACACTGTCTCATCGCCGCCAAACCCCATTTCGGCAAGAAAGATAGCGACGACAATTTCCAGTGCGCTCAGCGATATCAGGATTCCACAAATGCCTACTATGCCCAGGAGAAGCGTAAGTATGAATATCCTTCTTCTTCCGTAGCGGTCTGAAAGGTATCCCATCAGCAGGTTGCCTGAGAGCAAGCCTGCCGGCGATGATACCAGCAGAATAGTGAAGTATGAAGATGGGATCACAGGCCAGTTTGTGATCAGGGGCCCAATGACAAGGAGCATCCCCCAAACAAAAAAGCTTGACATCATCGTTGACAGCAAAAGTGAATGATTCCTGTCCCAGTCTGAATTGTCAATCTCATTCCTCAGATCGAGGTATTTCTCTCCGCCCTGAGAAATAGAACCGTAAAGATCAGCAGGATCGGCCATGGCCCGTCCCTCCTGGCGTAAGAATGAAAGCAGCATCGCGTGAGCAGGCACAAAGGCTCCCCGGCGTTCCTATTCCATTTCTTACTTTTTCATTTAAGTCAGCGTATTTCACAAATAGTCCCTCCGCCGGCATTACCCGGATCAGGTTCCAAGGGTCGACCGTTGATCCTCTCAGCCTCTGATGAAGCTCCCCTTATTGCAAGAAAATTGCTTCGGTTTATTTAAAACCTCATTAGTGGTTGTCGCAGAATAAAAGATTATTCCTGCTTTAATGAAATTACCTTGCAACCCTTCTTATTTCCGGTCAAGATAACTGAATAGCTCTATCATTATTTTTCTTAGTTCACTTCCCATTGGAGTGAGGGAATATGAAATGCCATCAGCCGTCTCATTTCTTGATACTATACCACTGTGCACCAGTTCCTTGAGCCTTCCGGCTATGATGGTAGAGCTGGAGAAGGGTATGTCATTCAGTATCTCATTGAAATTCCTTTTCCCGGCAGTATTGCCGATGACAACTATTATGGCAGCAGTATGTTTCTTGCCAAGCAGGTGAAGTATCGGAATTGAGGGATCAATGCACACCACCCGATCCCCCACAGAAACCATGCAGGAGAGTTCCCTCCTCTCTTTACGCCCTAAATCAAGCCCTCTGGATCCGCCAGCTACCATGAGTGAGTAACACGGAAACCTGGATTAATTCTTTTCTAGCCATTCGTTTCGGGCCATGAATCTTGATGCTCATTATGGTTATTCCCTACCCCATAAAGATAAAGATTTCTTTACTTTCCAGCTTTTATTCAAAGAGATAATAAAGGTTCATGTCACAAAAAAAAGTAACGATGAAAGTTTTTGGAATGACATGCGACGACTGTGTATTTACTGTCAGCAACGGCCTGAAAAGCGCCGGAGCAACTGACGTGTTTGTATCCCTTGAAAACGGAACTGCCTCAGCAGTGGTGGATGATAGCGTGTTATCACCACAGGACCTGCTGAAAATACCTGTTTTTGGTGAAAAGTCTCATTACAAGGCCCAGGTAAGAAAGGTGGAATGAACTTGGGAGAGGAATATGATCTCGTAATCATAGGAAGAGGAGCCGCGGCTTTTTCCGCAGCCATAAAGGCAAGCGAACTGACTTCAGGGCAGGCTTCGATTGCCATGATAGGTTATGGACCACTTGGAGGGACCTGCGTCAACGTGGGCTGCGTTCCCTCGAAATACATTATAGAAGCTGCGAATGTCCACCAAGCGCAGATCAATACAAGGTATCCAGGTCTGACCGGTGTCAGGACAGAAGTTGACTTTCCCGCACTGATGGAATCCCTGCGAGAAGCTGTACTCGAAGAGAGGAGGACAAAATACTCGGAAGTCTTGAGATCTTACGCAAACATCAAGGTATTTGACGGAAAGGCAACTTTTACAGACAGGAATACCGTCTCAGTTATTGGCGAAAATGGTCGGAAAACCATTTCCGGTTATAACTTCATAATTGCAACTGGCTCTTCTGCAAAAGTGAATAAGATCCAGGGACTGCAGGAAGCTGGTTTTCTTACAAGCGAGACCGTCTGGGACATAAACACACTGCCAAAGACTCTTGCCATAATAGGAGGGGGATTCATAGGGCTGGAACTGGGGCAATCCTTTAGCAGACTTGGATCTTCCGTAAAGATAATCAAGGAACACAGCACGGTGACAGCAGGAATTGAACCTGAACTTGGGGAGGCCCTAATGGCTTCGCTGTCGGGAGAAGGAATAGAATTCATGACAGGGAGAAAGGTACTGCGGGTGCTTATCAGGAATGGAAAGAAAGTTGTCGTTACCTCAGCATCGTCAGGCAACGAAGAGATAGAGGCGGACGAGATTCTTGTGGCATCCGGACGTACCCCCAATGTCGCATCCCTTGGCCTGGATCACGCCGGTGTAAAATTCTCAGAAAGGGGCATTGCTGTCAATGGAAGCATGATGACCTCAAACCCCGATATATTTGCGGCAGGAGATGTGGTTGACCAAAAATACAAGCTGGAAACTCTGGCGGCGAGAGAGGGAGCCATGGTTGCGTCGAACATGTTCAACCACACCGACAAATCAATTCCAATGGATCAGATACCGTGGGCAGTATTTACTGAACCGCAGTTTGCTTCCGTTGGCTATACTGAAACCGAGTATACCCTTAGATTCGGGAAAGCCGAGAGCAGGACAATACCACTTGAGTCAGTGCCTAAGGCAAGAATACTGAGAAAAAATCATGGGATGTTCAAGATAGTTACAGACGCTGAAACCCAGAAGGTAGTCGGGATACATGTCGTTTCCCCATACGCAGCGGAATTCATCATAGAAGGCGTTTACGCTATCAAATACGGGCTGACATACAACGACATCATAGAGAGCAGCCACATATTCCCCACGGTTGCAGAAGGTATAAAACTGGCTGCGCAGTCCTTTACTAGGGATATATCGAAGATGAGCTGCTGCATGGAGTAACTGCGCCCAAGGACTCCATTATTTTTCCAAAATTCACCATTTTCATTAGGGAGGGTTTATTGCTTATCAAAGCAAATGCTCATATATTGTTTATGCAATTCTTAGTCGCTGATTATGGGACTTGGAAAGAGAGATCTGGGACGGAAAAGGAAGAGCATAGAGATGAAGATACAGGAGATTGAGGCGAAGATACACAAGAACCCACTTAACAAGGAACTGCAGGTTGAACTGGCAGAGGAAAAAAAGAAACTGAATAAACTCTAAGAATTTTGCTGAAAAATAAATAAAATTTTACATGAGCTGGAACCGGTCAGGATTCCAGCGCTGCCTTCTCTGTCTGACCGACTGTTCCGGTTGTCTTTCCGGCATATTTATTCTTGCCGAGTACTTCCCTCGCCAGCAGCGTCATCAATGCTGCAACGATGAATGAGGCTGCCGCTATTATAAAAATATATGTGTAGGCCATATGTGCAGGCATGATGTTTATAGAACTTCCCACAACATAGGATGCCGTGATTGTTGTCATGATCGATCCTGCAACCGGAGCGCCCACACTGCTTCCGACACTCCTGAAAGTTCCGTTCATTGCAGTTGCCAGCCCCATGTCCTTTGGATTCACGGTAAGGACTATCAGGTTTATCAGAGATGCGTTCAGCATCGCCAGGCCGGCTCCCGTGACGAACTCATACACCAGCATCTGCGTGAAGCTCTGCGAGATTGCCTCCAGCAGGAACCCGACAGCGGAGAGTACAGATCCGAGTATTGCGAATGGTTTTACGCCAACCCTTGAGACATAGGCTCCCGTGATGGGGGCCAGCACGAGCATTCCCAGTGCAAAGGGAACAAGAGCAATTCCCGTGGCAAGGATATCTTTTCCAAAGCCAGAAGGTTCCGGAAGGTCAAAACGATACGTGAGGGCCTGCATGGCAAGAAACATCCCCATTCCGGATATTGACAGGACCACGTTTGCAACCATCACGTTTCTCTCGGACAGCAGTTTGAAGTTCAGTATTGCCTCACCTACACGCCTTGAATAGCCAAGTTCGTAAATTGTCAACGGGAAAAGCAGTATGACTCCTGCCATAAAGAGAGCTATGGTGTCAAATGAGTACCAGCCCCAGGTGGGTGCCTCCGAGAGGGCAAAGACAAAGGCTGCCAGGGCCGATCCCAGCATTGCGGCACCATAATAGTCAATTTTTGCATTCGGGCGCCTGAATCGTGATTCCTTTATCACGATTATGGTGACAAGAGCAAGGGCTACGACAAATGGTATGGCAGTATGGTATGTCATTCGCCATCCAAAGTCATTCGATACCCACGATCCAAGGGGAAGGCTGATGGCGAACCCTGCACCGAACATTGCACTAATGATTGCCTGTGCCCTTGGTACAATTTCCTTGGGGAATTCCTCTCTTGCAAGGCTCATCCCAAGGGGCATGATTGTGAGCCCTATACCCTGTATGGTCCTTGATATTACCATGAAGGTGAAATTCGGCGAAAATCCGGTAACTGAGACCGCGATTGCGTAAATTATCAGGACTATGGTAAGCATTCTCTTTTTGCCGTATATGTCCCCGAGTTTCCCGACTACTGGAGTCAGTGCCACTCCGCCCACAAGGTATGCTGACAGCAGTAGGCTGACCTGCGCAGATGTTACCTTGAAGTCATGTGCTATGGTTGGGAGCGAGGGCGTAAGCATGCCCTCTATATACATAACTATAAGAACAAGCCCTGCAAGTATAAGCATTACCCTGGTAGCGTATTTACTGTCGTATTCTGACATGCTTTTGTAATCAGCCGGTTGCGATTCGGTCATAATATATCCTTCCCTTTCCTGTCCGTGTTTTCCATGACTACTTTCCTGACCTTCAGGGCAAGACCGGAAAGTATTTTCCCGAGTTCGTTGAGCCTCAACTCGTCAGTGCCTTCCAGCATCCTGTCCATGAGCTTCATCTGGTATTTCTCCATCCTGGAGAATAATTCATGGCTCTTCTCGGTAAGCATGATTAATGTCCCCCTCCGGTCATTAGGATCCGGCTGCCGCCTTACCCATCCCTGGGATTCAAGGGTATCTGTCAGGCCAGTTACTGTGGGATTGCTGACCTTAAGGAAACCTGCCATTGTGGAGAGGTGCTGGGGACCATGCATGCCAATGTATTTCAGGAGGAAGTACTGGGGCATCACGAGGTTTTCTCCCCTGACGAGTTCCATCTGGAGAAACATTATCTCCTGGTGAAGCGCCTTCAGCCCTTCCGAGAAAGCCAATGCGTTTTTACCGGATGAAAATGGCTTCTGGCCATCAGGTGAATTATTAGCAGACATGAGTTCCGGTTAATTATTTAGGCATACTTAAAGATTTGTAATAGCTAACTATTTACAAGTAAAACAACTATTGGGCATATCGTATTAATGGGTGCCCAATTTTTTCCATGGTGTTACGCGAAGCTTCAGGCTTCAAATTAATTACCGAGGTATGCATCCGATGAAAAATGAAAGCCATCTGGTTTTTGATTCCATATGTGGTCTTCACTTCCCTTTCATACTATTTCGCAAAGGATGGACTTTACTTTGCATCACCGTTCCTTTTCATGGGACTCAGGTATCTCATCGCAGGACTTATACTCCTGGCAGTTGCCAGGAAACTTGTGATAACAAGGAGTCTGATCTACCTTTCCATAATGACTGCTGCCAGCACAATGTTCTGGGCTTTTGGCCTGCTATACGTCTCGCCTTCCGAATCAGCTGTCCTAAGCTACTCCATGCCCCTATTCTCGCTTCCAATTGCATTCTTTATGGTCAGGGAAGAACCTTCGGCTATGGAACTCGCTGGCATAATTATAGGATTTTCAGGGATACTGATATACGGCTTTCCTCTGATCCACGGGTTCACAGCCCTGGGGGTTGCACTCACAGTAATCAATGCATTCTTCTGGGCAATGTTCACGGTTTTCTACAGAAAACTGAGAGATGAGGATCCCGTGAGCGTGAATGCATCGCAGTTTCTCATTGGGGCTGCAATAATGCTGGCCCTGTCCCCCCTGGGTTTCAGGCTGGATGTCACTGCATCCTTCGCTATTGATCTGATCTGGATGGCAACCCTCGGAGGCGCGGCCCAATTCCTTCTCTGGAATTTCATGATACGCAGAAGCAGGGTCAACAGGATAACTGTGCTGGCATTCTCTGTGCCCATTTTTACCATGGCCCTTGGAGCTGTGATGGCAATGGCCGTTCCCGATCTCTTCTCCCTTGTCGGTGTTTCTGTTATGTTCACGGGAATAATTCTTTCAAGACTGAGGGGTGGCATATCATTCATTAAGTCCCATGACAATGAAACGCAACATTAACTGTGGACAATGAGTCTTTTTGGCAAAATCAGGTCTTTTACCTGTTTGATTATGAAAGTATTCTCAAATGTTGAAAAATGGATTTAG
Source organism: Thermoplasmata archaeon (assembly GCA_021792655.1). Classification (GTDB taxonomy): domain Archaea; phylum Thermoplasmatota; class Thermoplasmata; order Thermoplasmatales; family Thermoplasmataceae; genus B-DKE. Next base: position 15,951 of record JAJYUG010000006.1, read on the forward strand.
TCGTATCCACATCCGCACTGTATAACCTCTATTTCGGACTCGTGTTCAGTTCCACATTTCCTGCAGACGTATTCAGTCATCTCCAGATTAGGCACCTCCATAAATTAAGAGTAACAGGTGGAATATAAATTTTGCCGTAATGCGTTTCGGCATTTGCAGAACATTTTTCAAACTTGCTTCAGCTGAAGGGTATTTCAAGAGGTTCTAAGCTTCATTGCAATGCAGGCGAAGTTTCAGTAGGCGGCCAAACGCGATATATTATATAAACTGAGATCATGACAAATGGTTGAAACCTTACAAGATTGATGCACTCGATCTTACCATTATAGAAATGCTGGAAGAGGACTGCTCCCTCACCTACAATGAAATTGCCGAGAAAACCGGGAAGAACCTGTGGACTGTTAGGGACAGGATGGTGTTGCTCAGGAAAAGGGAGATCATAAGAGGCTGCAGGGCAGACGTGGATTACTCAAAGCTGGGTTACGGATGCAGGGCTCTGATCAGCTTCAATGTGCCGGCGGAGAAGATCGATGCAATAGTGAGTTTCATAAGAACCCAGAAACGGATCAAGAAGCTTACGGTGACAACCGGGCAGAGAAGATTCATGATAGACATAATCGGGACTGATTGCGCTGAGATACGGGAATATGCAAGAAAAGTTCTACCCGACTACGGGATATACGACGTTGATCTTGAAGTCATTCTTGACCAGGTTCCATAGATGTCAGAACCGTGGCAAATTTTGTACTGATGTGGACTTTATTCAACAAAAATTACGGCGATCGTTTATTAAAACAATGCCCATAGTGAATTATGAACAGAGACTTGGAAGAAATAAGGAGATTTGCAGTCTCCACGCTGGGCGAAATGCCCGAGGTAATAGAACTTATCGGCAATTTTAGCACTGAAATGGCGAAGGAACAGTTCAGGGAGAACTCAACGCTTTACCTTGGAAGAAAGAATGTTCCGAACAAGATACTTGCACTGATAGCCATGGGGGTATCTCTGGCGAATGGCCAGGAAAAGTCTTCCATGATACATTTTAAACTTGCGAGGAAGTTTGGAGCCGATCCCCTTGAGATAATCGATTCCCTTAAGGCAGCAAAAATGGCCCTGATGGCTTCCACGCTTTCCTCGATGAGTGCCATTTCCCCCGTAATAGAAAAGAATTTTCCGCAGCCTGTCAGCCAGGAGGTGGAGAAAATACTCAATAAGGTGAAAAAAGACTCTGGAATGGGTTTTTTGCCTGAAAACCTAAACGCAGTATCCAGGATATCATTCGACATCCTGAACGAGCACCTCAAGGAGAAAATGGAACTGCTGTCGCCATATAAGCTGGATCAGAAATTCATGTTTCTCATATCGTTTGCAGTTAGCATTTCCATAAGATATGAGGAGTGCGCAATTGTGTACCTGAACCAGTTCATAAGGTTTGGAGGAACAGTGCCTGAAATGGAGGATGCAATTTCCATCGCCAGATTCATAACTGGCAACAGGGTCCTGACATCCGCCGTCCCGATTCTTAGAGCAATGGAAGCCATGAATACAGGCGAATTACCCAACTGATTTCCGGTATATTATGATGTACGTGATTCAATGAAAAGCAGCACACTTAATCTTTTCGGATCGGAATGGTTCGGGATATCCATTTCAACCCTTGCACTGGCCCAGGTGTATATACTGATATTCGGGCTTACTGATATTTATGCATTTCACGAAATAGCCGAAGTAGTGATGATCATTGGATGGTCCATATTTGCCTTTATATTCATCCTCTGGGGAGCCAGGGCTATAAAAACCGGGGAGAAGATTGTATCGCACTGGGATAACCTGACCAGGCTGAGCTTTCTTGCACTTATACCAATCGTTGGCTTCGTGGGTAACTATCAATTGATTTATTTCTTCCGTATTTCGGCCCTTGCAGCAGAATTATCCCTGGCTAATTTCTATTTTGAGTATTTTCTTGCACTGATGCTTGGCGTCCTCCTTGGGTACCGACTCTACACCAAGGAGATAAACCCGCGCGAAATGAACTATGCCATTGTGATTCCTCCACTGGCAATTGGAACGAGCGTTTTCCTTGCTCCTGAGCTCATGAGCTATTATGGTGGAGTGGAAAGCCAGTACTTATTTTTCTTCGTGGTTATGGGGCTTGGAATCTTCTTCTTCCTGTACATATTCATCGGATCACTTGCCCTTTCCGGTCATGTCGCAACCAAGATGCACGATGTCCTTCCTACTACTATGCTCCCTGTCGGGATTGCAAGTCTCATAGTTATAAACCTGTTTACGCTTTCTGGATCGGGAATAGTTGATCATCTCGGGGTTGGCCAGACAACTGTGAATCTTCTGTCCGTGATGCTCTGGGGCTTTGAAGTCTGGAACTTTCTCGTTGTAACGATAATAATATTCACGAGACCGTCAAAGGGCAGTTTAAGTGTATGGGCATATGGTTTCCCACTTGGCCTCTTTGCAACATCCACGATAAAAATAATGGACATCACCGGGTTTGGAGGACTGATATGGGCATTCACTGTAATTGCCATAGCCCTAAACGCTTTCTGGATATATGGATGGGTAAATACCGTATCGTTCCTCAGGGTAAAGCTCACAAACACAAAGGCAAGGAATCAGTCCAAAGGATCATAGGCATATGCTGTGTCAACTTTGCAGAAATCCATAATTTCTAACTTTTGTGATTACTTAATTATGAAGATGATAGGCCCCTGAAGAACCTAATAGAAACCTTAGATCAATCCAGGAGATGCTTGATTATGGGCATAAACAAGACCCATAAATCCAGATCGCTCATTGGCCAGTATCCTCTCTCCCTGCTTCCCTGTACCATTTGATTGCCTCTTCCTGGATCTCCAATATCATAGTACCCTTTCCAGACTGGTAAGATTCGATGTCGTATGGATATTTCTCCGCAAGACGTGCCTTGAGTGTTCCGTACTTCTCCGCGGCCTGAGGATGTGCACGGAGATAATCTCTGAAGGCAATATGCCTCTCTATCTCGGAGTTTCCAATTTCAAATACGTGCACATGGTGGCTATGATCATCACCCACTGCCTTCTGGAAATATCTCCGACCAGGTATGCCATTTTCGCCAAATGCAGCGTACCCGGCCTCTTCCATCGCTCCATTGAAACTGTCCACCTTGCTTATGTCCCTTACGGCGACAAGTATGTCTATAATCGGCTTTGATTTCAGTCCTGGAACTGACGTACTACCTATGTGAAAGACGCCCAGTACCTCCTCTCCCAGCACTTCCCGGAGCAGATTTGCTTCTTCTCCAAATAGAACCTGATAATATTCTTCCCATGGTTTAACCCTGACCTTTCTCATCTAAAAACAATATTGTATCTGATATTAAATAGCTAACTGAACCCAAATAAAAGCTGTCTGGTCTAACTATTGCCAGTTATTTGCCCCGACTAGAAGGGTTTCAATAGATGTGCCAATCAACCCTATATTTTGGCATTCTCTGCACTTGAAGTTTTTTTTCCTGTCCCACGTGTATAATGATGTTAGTATCCATTGGATCATATCAAGATCCGATCTCTGACAAATATTTACATATGAAGTCCAGTTATAACATAAATTGCAGTCGTCCCTCTTTTTCAGTTCCAATTTTCCTTCTGTTCCGGATGATGAAATAATTTCTGAATTGAGGAACAACTTTGCCGTTGAATATGGCTCACGACCGGAAATGGAACAGGAGATGTCCTGGCGAGGATCCTTGAACGCGATGAAGAACTTCGTATCAAAGAGCACTGCAGTATTCATGGAGCTCAAATTCCCAATTGGTCTTGAAAGGGCTGATTACTTGCTGCTTCGCCACGGAAGAGGACTTGTTGTTGAGGCAAAGGGGTGGAAAAACTACAGGAAACTTGACGAATTCTCGGTCAGTGGAGATTCCTCTCTGCACATCGATCCGTGCTATCAGGTCGAGAATTATGTATCAAAACTCAGGAATTTTCATACAGCTGCGAGAACCATAGACTTTGATGGCGTAGTATACATGTATCATACCACGGATGGGGATAAGTGCAAGGTTGTTTACAACGGCCAGGAACTTCAAAGCGAACTGCAGTTGCTGCCGGATCAGGCTGCCACCGAAAAGGATATCATGGCAATTGAAGAGGGATCATTCGAAACCGGCAGGAGATTGATAGATTATGTACAGGCGAACATAGGCAAGATACTTGAAGATGCCTCTGTTGCTTTCCTCAATGCTGGCTTCGGTCTGTCCGAAGAACAGATGAAGATCCTGTCCCAGGTCATGAATGCTCTTGCTCACCAGGAACCCGTTGTCTTCCTTGTTAGAGGAGGAATGGGATCAGGAAAGACACTGGTTGCACTTGCCCTTCTGTTCGAATCAATCAGGAGAGGTTATGGCGCCCTTCTTGCGTACAGAAACAACAGGCTTATCAACACATTGAGACAGGTTCTGGGCCCCAGATTTGCACCCCTCCTGCAGTATTACTCGACGGGATCAATGGCCAACTTCAGGGGCATTGGCGAAAGGAATTTCGATCCGGGGAAGTTGAAGAACATAAGCCTGATCATATATGATGAAGCGCAGAGAATGACCAGGGATGTGATCGCAACTACAATGGAGAGACCCCTCACGTCAGTCTATTTTTATGATGAGGAACAGATCTTGCTTGGTGATGAGGCTGGCACATCAGCAACATTCTCAGAACAGGCACGCAGGATGGGTAGGAGGGTGGTTGAAATTCGGCTTGAAGGTTTCTACAGGGTACTTGGAGGCAGGGATTATGATCATTTCTTAAATTCAATTTTCTCTGGGAATATTGCTTCAAAACCTTTGCAGTACGATTTCCGCCTTTTTTCCAATATCAGGGAGATGCTGCGCGCCATGGAAGAAAGAAAGATTGGCGAAGATTCAGCTAGGCCCCCAAAACTTGCGTTACTTGCGTCATTCACAAGAAGTGATGGGAGAAAGGAGAAGAGGCGAGTGTTTGATCCTGAAATTCTATGGCTGATGGATGAAAAGACTGAATACCCGGCTTACTGGACCGGAAAAAAGGATCCTCTGCAGTACTGCGCCTCGATCTATGGATCGCAGGGGTTTGAATCAGACTACGTGGGACTGATCTGGGGAGAGGACCTTGTGTGGAGGGGATCCTGGACCATACAGCCGGATAAGATCATGGACGGAATTGGTGGAAATAATTCCTTGAAGAAACTCGCGATAACAGCCCCGGAAAGAGCTAGAAGCATGCTGATCAATCGTTACAGGATCATGCTGTCCCGTGGAATGGAGGGGACTTACGTTTACTGCGAAGATGTACCGACGCTTGATCATCTTCGTGGCATTCTTTCTGAGACTCCGGGGATATCAAGGAACTAGTCCATTGGGAAAAATATATTTCATTCCAGTGCGTAAGAGATTATGGAAACTAACAATGATACCCAGATGAAGATAGCCGGAATCGCATTTTTCATAGGTGTTGTGCAGTTTATCCTGTTTATGCTTCTCGCGGAGATACTCTATCCGGAATACAGCGTCTCTGGAAACTACATCAGTGATCTTGGAGTCGGGAGCACTGCCTACATTTTCAACATATCCATAGTTATTCTTGGTTTACTCATAATAGTTGCAGGTTATTTCATCAGGAGATTTTCCAGGCCGCTTCTCGTGGTGCTTATTCTTGCAGGGATAGGAGCCATGGGTGTCGGTCTCTTTCCCGAGACGACAGGATCACCACACCTCATATTTTCTTTGCTGGTGTTCCTGATGTCCTCAATAGCACCTTATTTCCTGCTTGTGAAGATCAGGAACCTTATGTCAGTTCTCTGGGCAATACTGGGAACAATTGGCCTGATTGCTCTTATACTGTACATCCCGGGAATATATCTGGGGCTAGGGCACGGCGGCATGGAAAGGATGATTGTCTATCCTGACCTCCTTTGGGGAATCGGGTTTGGGGGCTGGCTCGTGGGAAAATTCTCTGAAAATCATGCTGCTCCTACCCATAAAGATGCGATTGCCCGATGAGAAACGCGTTTCTCCCAGGCACTAACACATTTTCATCCTTACCTCTTTTTTTAGTTTTGCGAACACATTTATAATCGTATACCATGAAACAGCGTGTACATTCCGGATTATTTCAGACAGAAGGATTTCGACGAGATAAGACGCTTCATCGAGGAGAACCCATTCGCTTTCCTCCTCTTACCTGTGGGCGATGAGGTAACCACAACCCTCATACCCCTCATTCACGAAGTTGAGGATGGAAAGCTTGTCATATATGGCCACATGGCCAAAAACAATCCACAGTGGAAGAATGCAATGGACAGGAAGGTCACGATACTGTTTTCTGGGCCACATCACTACATCTCGCCAAGATGGTACGAGATAAGGAAATCCGTTCCAACCTGGAACTATGTTTCCGTCAGGATCACCGGCACTCTCAAGGTAATGGAAAGGAAGGATACTGAGAATTTCCTGATCAGGCTGTCGACATTCCTTGACGCAGAGTGGCGCAGGGAGGGAAGGGAAAAGGAAGCATACTACCAGAAGATGGTCGAGGAGATTGTTGCCTTCAGGGTAGAGTCACAGACAGTGGATGCTGGATGGAAGTTAAGCCAGAACCATCCCATGAGCGACAGGAAGGGAGTTGTGGAAAACCTTGAGAAGGCTGGAGACGATGATGCCCTAAAAATGGCTGAAATGATGAGGAAAATGATGGAAAAATAGATCTTCACGCATCAGTCTTTACACAGTAACGGAGTCAATAGCCGAGAAACTGCTCCGTACGTATCCTGTTTCTATCCACTCCGAGATCTGATACTATCAAGCGTGTCTCTTCCTCGACCATTCTCGGAGGGCCACATACGTAGAAGATGGCATTATTCAATTCCTCAACGTTTGCCCTGATAAATTCCTGATCGATCCTCCCGCTGTGCAAGTTTCCGGGTCGTTCTGGTTCACCTGTCACAGTGTAGAATATCTTTAGCCGTGAATCTCCAGCAGCTAACCCGTCCAGTTCATTCCTGAAGACAAGACTCTTTGTTGTTTTTCCAGAATAGAAGAGGCGAATCCTGAAATTCCCGTTCATGGAAAGGGCATACTTTATCATGCTCCTGAATGGCGTGATGCCTATCCCGCCTGCTACCAGCACAACTATACTTTCTTTCCACAGACCGGGATCGAAAATGAACTTCCCTATGGCACCAAAGACATCAACTTCCTCGCCGTTACCAAGTGAATCAAGCTTCCTCTTGAATGGTGAATCATCGGGTTCGATGGTCGTTGTTATGCCTATGTATTTGCCTTCCAGAGGTGATGTGGATATGGAGAAATGGCGCATTTTTCCCCGCTGGTCTCCTTCAAGATCCTGAAAGCGAATTATCACGTGCTGTCCTGGCAAAAAGTACATCGGCGTTTCAGAAGATTCAAAAATGAAACTCTTCGCGCCTTCCGCCTCATTCTTCTTTTCCTTTAATCTGAAACGCCTCCATCCAGCTCCGTCCATAACATCCCAACTCCTATTAAACGGGTCAGTATTGATTTTTTACCTTTTCCTATACACTTTTACAAAGATAACCTTTCTTTATCCTTTCTTGAAAGAAAAGAGGGTGACACGGGAGACAGATAACTTCAGATGATACACTGAAAGCTGAAAACCATCCACTTTGCGAAATGCCATTGCAATAATTACGCCTCACTCATTACAAATGGATGTATCCTATACTTCATTTCAGATCTGCAGGATTCCGCGAAACCCCCTTCCACTGTAAAAAGAGGATGCACCGTTATGATACACGAATACCGTTCCGTAACGCCTATCTGCAAAAATAGCTCCTCCTAGTTTCCTTATATCAGGCGGTGTTTTCAGCCAGCTGGAAGTCCTTGTGTCGAAAGGTCCAAGTTTCTGAAGGTAACGGTATTGATCCTCAGACAGAATTTCAATACCCATGCTTGCAGCCATATCGATTGCGTTCCCACCAGGATGAATGCCCTGCTTCTCCCTTGCCTCCTGCCCCTTGCCGTCATAGCAGATACTCCTTCTGTTTACCGGGCTCTCTGGGGAACAGTCGTAGAAAACGTATTTATCAGTAATTTCATCGTGGCTTACAACATCGGGCTCGCCACCAGTTCTTTCCATTTCATTCAGTGACCATATTTTTTCTTCATTCGCCTCCAGCCTCGCCTGAACTTTTTTCCAGATAATGCCATTGTGCCTGATCACGTTCTCCTCGAAGCGTTGCTTCAATAGTTCTATCAATTCATCCTTTCTTTCCGGAAAAAGGTCTTTTCCCAACTTGGCGTTTGCAGGCTTTGACACAAGTATATAAGTTGTATTGCGCATATAAATTCATTTGCTGGCTTCGCCCGATTGCCAAGATATAAATATGATGTTCAGTTATAATTTATAATAATTATCAGGAGATTTCTTCGCCTAATACGCCCCTGACGATTATTGTTACGGTGTTATTATGACTGATAACTTGAAAGTACTGATGGTAAATGGAACCAGCTTGAGAACTGAAAAAGATACGATTCTTGAAGCCCTCATTGACAACGAGATAGACGTACCTCATATCTGTTTCCAGCCGAATCTTGGAGCCATAGGCAGCTGTGACACCTGCCTGGTGAAAGTCAACGGCAGGATTGTCAGGTCATGTACAGAGCCTGTCAAAGGCGAGATGGTTATAGATACACGGGGCAGGGACGTAGTTGATCTCCAGGTGGAGGCAACGAACAGGATCCTGCATAACCACGATATGTACTGCACTGTGTGCGAGAACAATAACGGTGATTGCGCCCTTCACAACACAGTGCATGAACTTGGAATAGACCAGCAGAAATACCCCTTTGAGCCCAAACCGTATCCAGTTGATGACAGCAATCCGTTCTATGTGTACGACCCCAACCAGTGCATACTCTGCGGCAGATGCGTGGAGGCGTGCCAGGATGTGGAAGTCAACGAGACACTGTCCATAGACTGGACGCTTGACCGGCCCAGGGTTGTGTGGGACAGCAACGTACCGATAAACGATTCTTCATGCGTATCCTGCGGTCACTGTGTAACTGTCTGCCCCGTCAATGCACTCATGGAGAAGACAATGATCGGCAAGGCAGGCTTCTTTACCGGGATACGGGAGAAGACCAAGAAGAAGATGATAGATCTTGTGAAGGACCTTGAGCCTACCGTGGGCATGAAACCTGTAATGGCTATCAGCAATGTTGAATCTGCCATGCGGAAGTCACAGATCAGGAAGACAAAGACAGTATGCACATACTGTGGCGTTGGATGTTCCTTTGAAATGTGGACAAAGGGCAGAGAAATACTCAAGGTTCAACCAATGCCTGAATCACCTGCAAACGGAATCTCGACTTGCATAAAGGGCAAATTCGGATGGGATTTTGTCAACAGCAGCGACAGGCTCACAAAACCACTGATAAGGGAAGGCGATCACTTCAGGACCGCTTCATGGGATGAGGCAATAAAGGCTGTGGCCAATGGCCTTTCAAATGTAAAGGAGAAGTACGGAGGGGACGCAATAGAATTCATCGCTTCTTCCAAGGGGACAAACGAGGAATCCTTCCTGATGCAGAAGCTTGCGAGGCAGGTTTTCGGGACCAACAATGTGGACAACAGCTCCAGATTCTGCCAGGCTCCGGCTACGACCGGCCTCTGGCGCACAGTCGGCTACGGAGGTGATTCGGGATCCGTAAGCGACATATACCGGTCAGACCTCATAATTGCAGTAGGTACAAACACTGCTGAATCCCACCCTGTAATTGCAACACGGGTGAAGAGAGCGCACAAACTCAACCACCAGAAGCTAATCGTGTCTGATCTCAGGAAGCACGAAATGGCTGAAAGAGCGGATATATTCCTTCATCCTAACCCGGGAACCGACCTGGTCTGGCTATCGGCAGTCACTAAATACATAATTGATCAGGGATGGGAGGACAAAAAATTCATTGCTGACAGAACCGCTGACTTCGAGAATTACCGGAAGAGCCTTGAACCCTTCACACTCGATTACGCAGAAAGAGTTACGGGCATCGGCAAGGATACACTTGTGAGCGTGGCTGAAACCATACACGGAGTCAGCAGTATGTGCATCCTGTGGGCAATGGGAGTCACACAGCACCAGGCAGGAAGTGATACGTCCACATCCATATCAAACCTCCTGCTGGTTACAGGGAACTATGGCAGGCCAGGAACCGGTGCATACCCGCTCAGAGGACACAATAATGTGCAGGGAGCCAGCGATTTCGGGGCCATGAATGCCTATCTCCCCGGATACCAGAAAGTATCTGATAACAGTGCAAGAGGACGCTTTGAGGAGGAGTGGAAATGCAAGATTCCAGCCTCGCCAGGGGTGGATAACAACACCTGCATTGAGGGGATCGCCAACGGGAAGATCAGGAGCATGTACATTATCGGTGAGGAGCTTGTCACAACCGGATCTTCAACGAACTACATAAGGGAAATGCTGGACAAGCTGGATTTCCTTGTGGTTCAGGATGCTTTCCTTTCTGAAACGGCAAAGCACGCCGATGTGGTGCTTCCGGCATCCGTAAGCCTCGAGAAAGAGGGTACGTTTACAAACACAGAGAGGCGCATTCAGAGGATATACAAAGTTATGGAACCAGTCGGGAATGCAAAGGCTGACTGGGAGATAATACAGATGGTTGCGAAGCAGGTTGGCTACAACTGGGACTACAGGCACCCTTCCGAAATAATGCAGGAGGCAGCAAAACTTTCGCCGATTTTTGCGGGAGTGTCTTACGACAAACTGGCAGGGTTTTCTAGCCAGCAGTGGCCGGTGGATCAGAATGGCAGGGATGCTCCACTTCTTTATGAAAATGAATTTCACTTCCCTGACGGCAAGGCAAGATTCTATCCGCTGGAATACCGCCCACCTCTTGTTGTGGACAGCGAGTTTGACCTGCATCTTAATAATGGAAGGCTGCTGGAGCATTTTCATGAAGGAAATGAAACCTACAGGAGCCCAGGAATAAAAGAGAAAGTACCGAATACCTTCGTAGAGATTTCGCCCGAACTCGCTAAGGAAAGGATGATAGAGAACGGGGATGAAGTGAGACTCACCTCAAAATGGGGACACTTGAAGACAAGGGTGCTAGTGACTGAACGTGTAACAGGCAGGGAGATGTATATGCCCATGAATGACCCGGGTGAGGAGGGCATAAATATACTCACAAGCAGACTGATGGATCCCACCGCGCATACGCCTGCATACAAGGAACTCCCGGTCAAGATGGAAAAAATTGCAGGAGTAAAGCCGCACATACCTCTGCCGATTACAAATCCCAGGTATGGTCATCCCAGGCCGCAGGTTGGCGTAAGGATAGAGGAGAAGTGGAAGAGAAAGGATTACCAGCCAATAGTAAGCGACGGGGGGAACTGAGATGTCAGAATCGATTTCCAGGGTGATTGAAGACGAGAAGAGCACTGAAACCAGCTCTGATGCAATGGAATTGATGTTTGGAAAATACGGCAAGTCCATGATTGAACTGATGCAGGCCGTTAAGGCGCTCGGTGACAGCGGAATCCTTTCAATAGCTTCCTCACTGCTTGAGAATTACCAGGATGCCCTAGCTACAATAACGGAAGAGCTTTCGGATGGGCGCATGGAGAATTTCATCAGGAACATATCCGCAGTATACACCCTTCTGTCAAGGATCCAACCAGAAATGGTCAGGAGCTTCATGGAGAACGCTGCTGACGAAATGAACAGGGGGAACCGAGAACACCCGGGAAAGCCGCTGGGCTTACTTTCGCTTAACTCGTTGATCAAGGACCCTGACGTAAGTTCCGGAATGCGGATACTCGTGGGCACAATGAAGGGTTTCACAAAGAAGACGGGAGATCATGGACATGATCAGGACTGAGGACAGCCATGGATACCTCCTGACCAGAGTGTCGCGATTCTCCCACGCGGGTTCCTGCAAGGAAGATTCAGATCCAGTCGTGACTGAAGAACCACTGGAGATACGCATCCTCCAAGGTGGTATGACCCAGAGCATAGCAGTAACTATGAGGACGCCCGTGAACGACAGGGAACTTGCTCTCGGCTTCCTACTGACCGAGGGTTTCATCAGGTCGGCGAAAGATGTCGATCACGTCGAATGCCATAGTGGCTCCAACTCCGTCACTGTAGCTCTCAGTGATGGATTGCCCCTGATTAACCTTAACAGCAGGAATTTCTTCATGAGTTCTAGCTGCGGAGTCTGCGGGAAGAGCAGCATCAATGAAATCTTCATCCGCGGAAAGGGGATCATCAGAAGATCTGTTGCTGTAGACGCAAATCTAATACTCTCTCTGCCTGAAAAAATGATGGAAAGCCAGGACCTCTTCGAGATAACAGGAGGAATACACGCTGCAGGAATATTTGACATCATGGGGAACCATATTGTGACAATGGAGGATGTCGGGAGGCATAATGCCGTCGATAAATGTATCGGATATCTTTTTTCACACAATTTGCTTGAAGAAGGACCTTACATACTTCAGATCAGTGGCAGGGGA
>JAJYUG010000006.1:28592-47851 GCA_021792655.1 Thermoplasmata archaeon
GGGGAACCATATTGTGACAATGGAGGATGTCGGGAGGCATAATGCCGTCGATAAATGTATCGGATATCTTTTTTCACACAATTTGCTTGAAGAAGGACCTTACATACTTCAGATCAGTGGCAGGGGAGGCTTTGAAATACTTCAGAAAGCTGCAATGGCTGGCTTCCCCATTGTGTCATCTATCTCTGCGCCTTCCAGCCTTGCGATTGAAGTTGCAGAAACCTTCGGGATTACCCTGGCATGCTTTGTGAGGAAAGACAGGTTCAATGTTTATGCCCACCCTGAAAGAATAGTCCAGCATCCTGCCTGACCAGTGCCTCATTATTCCTCAAACCCTGATTTCGGTTGAGCTATGAATAGGTTCTTATATATTAAATGATTATAATTATTGATTGATATGACGGGAGCTTTACCACCGCTTGCAATAGGATTCTTCGGTCTCGGCACAGGGTACTTCGTTTATGGAGGCTGGGAATTCTTCAGGATACCAAGGGAAATGACGGAAAAGGTCAGCAAAGTTCTGGGGCAATGGGGCATATGGATGCCGGGATTCATGCAATTCCTGGCAGGAACGTATCTCTTCCTTGGACTCACAGTGTTTAACGCGTTCCAGGCCAGTCCGGTCCTTTACATGGCTGCTACTGCCTTCACGGCTTACGGCGTTCACTGGTTTGCGCTGGGAATTAACCGTTACTACGGCGGAGACACAACCGTGGACGGATACATGGCAGTGGCATTCCTGTGGATTTCCATTACTGGCGCTTTTGTCTTTTTCAAGGCGTCGGACATCCCGGTAGCCATACTGTTTGTATTGCTTGCGTTTGTTTACATATCTGACATACCGGCCAGCCTGTTGAAATCTGCCCAGTGGACAAGGATAAAAGGTTTCTGGCACCTCGTCACTGGCACGTGGCTGATGTACCTGATGTTTGCGGCAGTAACCACATTCGCCCTCGGCATGAGCCTTCCGCTCTAACCCGGGTTATTATTTTTTTCCCTTTTTTTGATCACAGGATTCAGAGACATTCCTATAATTGTACCGAGAGAAGCTATGACGAACACAATTATCATGGTGAAGACTAGGAAGATGACTGATCCGCCTGGAATTCCAGCAACGCCCGCTACCAGCGCTGACTCGGACAGCCTAAATGAACCCTCATAAGACAGGATCTGCAGTGCAGTACCAAAAGCAGATCCTATGCCCACCAGTAGAGCGTGCCTGATATGCGCCACGAGGAACAGCCCCACTATAATTTCTGGAATGAATATCAGGTACCAGTAATACGTGAAAGAAAGGGCAAATGATAGCAGGAGGCTAACGAGGAACGCTATGGGAACACCGTATCTCATCTAGACCACCCCTGAGTATCCGGAGTAGAATTCAGATGGGGCGGTTTCCGGAATCAGCCTGAAATAAGTTCCGTCATTCCACGCTGCGAACGTGTTGGAATAATAGCTGCTCAGGGGATTTTCAGATATTCCTCCGGGGTATATGCCGACGGCGCTCTGGGGATGGCTCATATTAACAACCATTCTCCAGGATGGGCCGAAATCGGACACAAGACCGTAGGCGGCATTCACCGTGTTTCCGTCACCGGCTGCTGGAAGCTGTTCTGTATTCATCGATGATACCCCGAAGAAGCTTGACAGCACGCGCTGATGAACATTACCCCATTCCCACCTTCCCGAGATAGAACCGTATACTGAGTCAAGGTAAGCAATGGTCTGGTTGTATGCAAGAAGCATGACATCTGTTTCGTTCCTTGCCTTGCCCGTAATGGGATTATTGAACCAGTGGATAGACGGATCGGTGAGCGTCCAGTTGATTATGTCCTCGATCAGCGGTCCGTGGTACGTGGCATCGGATCCGAGGAAGAACGATGTCTGGTTGAGGCCTTCCGATGGAGTGATGTTATAATACTGCAGGTAAGGCCTGAATGTGTCGTTAACCAGGTTGGCAAGCCAGAAATAGTATATGGTAGCAGCCACGGAGTTCACGGTCATGTTACCGTCCCATGCTGAAAGGTTGGCATATCCGGTCTCTCCTGCCATACCGCCATATTCAAGCGACGAAAGGAGTGGCTTTAGCATTATGTTTGATGTGAAGTCGTGCACAGATAGCTGTACGCTTTCCATTTTTGATGTGTTGAATCCATAGGTTGAGTTCAGCAGGTAATGTATTTCATCGGCCCTGTATCCTGACTCATAATCCCAGCCGATGTAATACGGGTAACTCCGGGACACGGTTATCTGGTTTGCGGAGAAGACGTAACCCCTGGTTGGATTGTACAGGTAGGGCAGTCTGTCAATGGGGATAAAGCCCATCCAGTTATACTGTCCCGTCCCCGGAAGTATCCCCCTGGGGTTTCCGCCGTTGACTATGGGGTAGTTACCATAGGGGAATATCCCTATGTAACCACCGGAATCTGCCACAGCCCAGTTCTGTATGGCTACCTTGAAATATGCGACCAGGTTCTGCCTGAACTCGTTAACGGTGTTTGCGCGATCATTCAGCAACACGGCTGTGATCTCATAGGACGGGTAGAGGCCTGTCCAGTCCATCGCAATGGGTGAGCTGCCATTCTGGATTACAACGCCATTGGCTGCCCGTTCAACCGTTAGCCTGTAATTCGCCTCCCCTTTCACCGGAATGGACTCATTGATTAACTGGAACCTGTTCCATGTACCATTCATGTAATACATGTACGGATGTGCACTGCTTACCGTTTCGGCGTAAAAGTAAGTCTCCTGAACCTGGCCGTTTGTCGCACCCCACGAGACGTTGATATTGTGTCCGAGGATTATTCCCGGAAAGCCCGGAAATATTACCCCTACGGCATTCTCCCCCGGAGAAACCAGCTGGAATCCAATCCAGATGGATGGGGCGGATGTGGTCAGGTGAGGATCATTGGCCAGCAGTGCCGATGAATTACCGGTCTTTACTCCATTGACGGCCCAGTCATTGCTGCCGAAATCCCTGAAGGTTGCATACTGCATGTTGAGGGAACCGTTGGAACCGAAGTACTTTTCAAAAGCATAGGTGTCCTCGGCGTTTACCTGCGAATATGCCCTTATGGCGAGTGCATCGCTCTGGGCAAGTCCCGGAGACGATACTCCAGTGTAGTTGTATGACGGTGAGTAAAGGGTCAGGTTCTGCATATCCCCAGTTTCATTGTAGATTGATGGATTAAGGGAGATGGGCACTATTGGATTCTGTATTCCTGCCGGGTAGGATGGATAAAGCCCCTGTATCACGTTTTCGGGCATCTTCTGGAGCGCGTAGTTGAAATATAGCGGATCCATTCCGCCGGCACTGTTCTGCCAGATGAATAGCTGCTGCACCGCAAGCACGTCTGTGACGTTCCAGTCATGGGGTACGTAGCCAAGCAACTTGAAGAGGATTGGAAGGGTTCCCGGCGTCAGGGAGCTGATGTATGCGTTGATGCCCAGGGCAAAGTTGTGCATTGCCTGGTAAGTCTGGTTCGCTGCTGACAAGCCTGCCCTCTCCTCTGCGGCTATCTGGTAATCTTCAAGTGTCCTGTAGAATATGTCCGATGACAATACGGACGGGCCAACTACCTGTGAGAGTGTGCCCAATGCTGTTCTCTTAAGGAAATCCATCTCCTCAAGGCGATACTGTGCCTCCAGATATCCCTGCTCATAATACATGCCCCACGTGGTGTTTGAATCTATCCCAATGAAACCGTCAGATTCCCTGTAAACCACGATAGCCGACGTAGATTCATTGACAGTGACGTTCAGGTATTGCACGCCAGTGGCATATGATGGGATGTGGGGATCCCAGACGCCTGAAGATGGATTCAGCAGCTGTGATAGTGGGGGAAGACCACCGATTGGTACTGCCGTTACCACAAGAACAACGGTGATGAGAGATACGGATACAACCAGTGACTTGACTCTGGGGCGGCCTTGCATGTAGAAAGATAAGAAGTTGTTGGATATTTAGATTTGCCATCTTCACTCAGAAAGAGTTGATAGGGCAGAAAATACGGCTTTATTTCTAACGGTTCGATGCCAGAGTAATTGCCTTTTTAACTCTGCATTTTCTGCACATTATCTTCAATGGTACATACCGCATGTGGTCAAAATTCATGAAATTGAATTTCCGACAACTGTCACTTTATGTAGAGAAAATGCTCATATATGTGTATGTCGTATATTTTCTTGAATACACATGTTGAGACATAAATTTGTACTGGCTATAGTGATTTTCGTTGCGTTTGCAATGGTGATGTCGTCGATGGCACTCATCGGAGGGGTTGTTGCTAACAATAATTCCTCCAATCAGGCAAATACACCAAATAGCCTCGCGGCAAAACAGACTGCAACCCCGACCTTGACAGGCAAAGCGGCACAGGTGATGAATGCGCTGACCGAGAAAGGAATACCGGCCAATTACGTGTACCTTCCAAATTTCAATCCCACGGTACACAGAAAGGACGGGGTAATAGCACCATCTTACGGTACGGCTCCTGCCCCGATGGGAATCGGTGCCTATGGCATATCGGATTCCAATGGAACTGGGACATTTACAGCTTACAACCTAACAACAAGCAGCGTCATGGCTACCCTTAATGTAAGCAGCCTTCAGGACTTCTACGCGCTTGATGACGGACCGAACAGCGTCACGTTCCAGCTAAACGCGGTCCTGGATAACGTAGCACTCTTCGGCCTGAGCAACTACTCATTCTGGACACAGAACGTGGTCTTTTACTCCGCAAGAACACAGAGCCTTGAACTTCTTGACAACCTCTGGAATTTCTCCAGTCCATCGTTCACCCTCACACAGAACTCACTCTACAACTACAGCGGGACTCCCGTGGCACCGGAGTATTACTATGCTGTTGGGCCCACTTTTTCCGTCACCTATCCTTTCTCCCTGAACCTGTACCTTAACACATCGATAATAGATGGAAGATCAACGGTGTTCTATAATTACTCGATCGAGACCTCTGGGAATTACCATTCTGGAAGCTATGACAGGATAATCTTCAATTCAACAACGCCCTCGAATCCTTCATATACTGCTCCTGCGCCACAGTACCTCATAAGCGGAAACACATACACCCCTGACGGTTACATCCCCTATGACGCTGAGATAATGATCGGCGGACCCGGAGGAGGAAGCACTGCAAATATCCTGAACATAAGTGCAACAATGCAGCTGAAGTACATGAATGCGACAACCGCGTCCTACGCCAACTTCCCGGACACCTTCGATGTTGGATCACAGACAGGTGAGACATCCCAGGGAGTAGCAGTTTCATGGTCAGCAAACGATGTTGCTACCCTAACGGCCGGACCTTCATATGTTTACGGAATGTGGGGGCTTAACCCAACGGGCCTTCCGATGTACACATACAGCGGAACCGTAAATCCACCTAACTCCTTCATGTTCGTATCACCTGGCAATCCATTCAACCAAACGCTTGCCTCCTGGGTCCCGCTGAGCAATACCGGTCAGTACTCGTTCACCATACCATTTGGGGAACTCTGGTCCACGGTGATGCTCAGCGACTACTCTCCTGCAATGTCAACACTCTATCCGGGGAATAACGGAGCCACATCGCTGACGCAAGATTACATGATGGGAGTTTACACGCCACTATATGCCATGGACAACGCGCAGCTGAAATACATATCCTACTTTGGAAACGGACAGAGATATTCCCCATATGTAATCTACAATAATGCACCCCAGAGCGGTTACCTCAATCCCCTGTTCAACGAATTGAATGATTACGCGTTCCCAGCATTCTCTGGCCTGCTGCTTCATGACGTCAGTGCATATACTGTGGTGTCCAAAGAGCCGTCCTTTGCGGTAAACTACGCTAACAATGTGTTCAGCGATGCCATAAC
This sequence comes from Thermoplasmata archaeon, assembly GCA_021792655.1. Classification (GTDB taxonomy): domain Archaea; phylum Thermoplasmatota; class Thermoplasmata; order Thermoplasmatales; family Thermoplasmataceae; genus B-DKE. The sequence goes on from JAJYUG010000006.1 coordinate 34,473, forward strand.
TTCATACTTTGGCCTCCCGTCCACCAACGACCTCGGAATGGTGCTATACCAGACCTCCAATGCGTTGGTATACGGAAACCAGATTACAGGATGGTTCTCATTTGAACAGACCGGATTCCCTGTGGCCAATCTGCTTCTCTGGAATTCCCAGAACAATGTCATAATGTACAACCAGTTCACTACACTGGACAGTTCCATGCTTATCTACAACACCCAGACCCAGTATGGAAACAATTATGTGTTCGACAATCTGTTCATACAGTCATCGCAGCTCAACGCAACAAACTATGCAGTGATAAGCGTATCGCCAACCATATACGGATCACCATACGGACCGGTTGCCCTGACAGTGTACAGCAGCGGTAACGTGATATCCGGCAATTACTTCATCGTATACAACACCGCACTGAGCCCTAATTACAGCATTTATTCCGGCAATCCTGTTAGTTACACTGACAACTGGAACCACAACTTCTGGTGGAACTACGTGAACAGGTCGGGACCGTACAACAACTATGGACTTATCACTTCCGGCTATGACTATTGTCCCATTATCATCCATGGATTTGAGCGTTTCCATCTCAGAATGCTGGTGGATGATTTTGAACACAGGTAATTCACAAATATTTTAACTACCTCAATTTTTATTCCTTTTTTTTTTGATATCTCTGGCCTTTGAAAGATATAATTGATATTTTTTAACTGTGATGCTATTGTTAAATAATCTGTGAATTTCTCTGAAGTGCACAAATGGTAATATTAATGTAAAACAATCCCTGCCGGCTTTTTGCTCAATATTACATGAACCCGGTATCTCTCGCAGCAACCGATAAATAAGTAATAAATGGGTTTAGAATTTTTATTCTTTCTAGATCTCTTTGTTTCACATTTTCTCTATACGGATAGCGGTCACCTTGTACTCTGGCGTGTTCTGCTTTGCATCCCTCTGCGGACCCGTTATCTGGTTGAGTCCGACCTCAGGATCGTTAAAGGTTGCAAATGCAGTGCCGTCTTTCAGGTTATAATCAACTGAAAACTTTGTCACTGCTTCACCATACCTGCTGACAAGTTTCACTTTTTCTCCGGTTTTCAGTTTCATTTTCTCTGCATCGTTACGCGAGAGGTACACATAATCCGTATCATGGAACGCCCTGTTACCTGACCTGTTTGTCATAGTAGCCGCATTGAACTGGAAAAGGGATCTGCCTGTTGAAAGCAGGATCGGGTAGTCCGCCGCTGTTACCTCTGATGTCGGCAGGTACTTTATTTCAACCAGTGATGTTTTCTTCCCGAGGGTGAACTTATCCGTATGCAGTATTCTTGTCCCTGGGTGGTCTTCTGACGGGCATGGCCACTGTATGCCTCCATTTTCCAGCCTCTGGTATGTAATTCCGTGCCCCCCATCCCAGAGTTCCCTTATCTCGTTCCATACATCCTCCGGCGTATTGAATGCGAAGTCCTTACCGAAACCCATGTACGCGGCAACAAGATCAATTATCTCCCAGTCTGCCTTCGAGTTTCCCAGGGGTTCCATGGCCTTTCTGACCCTCTGCACCCTCCTCTCAGAATTCATGAAAGTTCCGTCCTTCTCGTATGACGTAACTGCCGGCAGGAAAACCGATCCGAATTTCCTGGCAGTCTCATTGAGGAAGAAATCCTGGATCACCATGAATTCCAGCGAGTTGAATGCCTTTTCCGTGTGCTTCATGTCCGGATTTGTCAGGTATACATCCCACCCCTGAATCCACAGAGCCTTCAGTCCCCCAGATGCTGCAGAATCGATCATCTGCATCTCGTCAAGCCCCTTCGTTGAGGGAATTTTTCTCTTCCAGACTTCCTCAAATTTCTGCCTTCCCGTTTCTATTGGCACATACCCCGTTAGCTTGGATGGCTCGCAGCCCATATGAGCCGAACCCTGGACGTTGTTCTGCCCCCTCAGAGGGTTCACTCCTGATCCTTCCTTTCCTATGTTGCCCGTCAGCAGCGCGAGGTTTACAACTGCCATTACACCATCAGTCCCCTGTGAATGTTCAGTCACTCCGAGGCCGTGGAAGAGCATTGCAGGCCCACCGGTTGCATACAGCCTTGCCGCTTCCCTGATCCCGGATGCGTCCACTCCACATATCCCGGCAGCCCTTTCCGGCGTCCATTCAAGTAGAGATTCCCTGAACGCATTGAAATTGTTTATCCTCTCATCAAGGAAGCGGTGATCGACAAGATCCTCAGTAACAATTACGTTGGCGAGTGCATTGAGGAGCGGGATGTTTGTTCCCGGCCTGATCTGCAGGTGTATTTTCGCAAGCGATGCGAGCTCGGTCCTTCTTGGATCTATAACAATGAGGTTTGCTCCCTTCAGCGTCTTTTCCTTTATCCTGGCACCTACAATTGGATGATTCTCCGTCGGGTTGACGCCTATGAGCATCATGGTATGCGTCTTTTCTATGTCGTTGAACGAATTCGTTGCCGCCCCGGTTCCAAGTGTGTATCCCATTCCGGCAGCAGTTGGGGCATGGCACACCCTAGCGCAACCGTCAACGTTGTTAGTGCCTATCACAATCCTGGCAAATTTCTGTGCAAGATAATTTTCTTCGTTAGTTGCACGGGACGAACCAAGAACACCTATGGAATCCGGACCGTATCTGGACAGTATATTCCTGAAATTATCGCCAACAACCCTTATGGCCTCCTCCCATGAGGTCTTCTTCCATTTCCCATTGATCCTGATCATGGGATCCGTTATCCTATCCGGGGAATTTGCAAAACCGAATGAGTATCTCCCCTTGACACACAGGTGTCCCTTGCTGACCGGGGAATCCTTTACCGGCAGGATCTCTACTATTTTTCCATTCATCGTACCTATGCTTATCTCGCAACCTGTACCACAGTAAGGGCATACGCTTCTGGTATACTTGTCCGGGTATCCTTCCTCCTCTATTGACAGATCCTCAATCGCGCCGGTAGGGCATGTATCTGCGCAAGCTCCGCAGCTGACGCATGAGCTTTCCTTCAAACTTTCCCTTCCATCTGCGAGCAGGACGACCCTGTCTCCCCTGTTCCACCTCTGCCAGACGAACTGCCCCTGCACCTCCTCGCATATCCTCACGCACCTGTAGCAGTCTATGCATTTGTCCATGTCTACGCGAATGAACGGATGATCCTCCCAACGTTTTGCACCATTAATGCCTGCACCCGGCAGATCTGCCGGAAGCAGCCCATAACGTTCCAGATGATGATAGAACTCCTTCCTCCTGTCAAGCCCCCTGAGATCCATTTCCCCATTCCGTGTCATCAGTCTCAAGAGGGTTTTCCGTTCCTTTTCGATATCATCGGGCGAGGTCTCGACTGTCATTCCGTCCTGTATTTTAGCGGTGCATGACGTTTCAGGCCTTGATCGCCCGTTGATTCTGACTATGCATAGCCTGCATCCTCCATACTCTTCAAGCCTGCTGTCATGGCAGAGCGTGGGTATATCTATGCCCAGATGCTTTGCGGCTTCAAGGACTGTCTCCTGTTCCCCGAATTTTCCCTCAATACCATCTATTGTTACGCGAAACACGCATCCACCTCCTTGGGATAATTCAGGGCAGCGCTCTTCAGGAATTCCCCAAGCCCGCCGCCAAGCCCGCAGAGGCTTGCTTCAAGGAGCGTATCAGAAAGGATCTCGTAATCGTTCCTTGTCCAGAGCTTCCCTTTATTGTTACCGGAGAATATGTTTTCAACGGCTCTGCTGCCCAATCTGCATGGCGTGCATTTTCCGCACGATTCATATGCCACGAAGGAGGATACGTGTGCAATCAAATCCCTGATTGAGGTGTTCTCGTCGAACGCCACTATACCCCCATGCCCCAGCTCTCCACCAGCCGCCTTCATCTCCTCGTAACCCAATCTGGTAGCGAACTTTGACGGATGTATGATGCCCGCTATGGGGCCACCAACAATTATCCCCTTCAGATTCCCTGATCTCAATCCGCCTCCGATCCCACTGACAATTTCCTCGAGGGTTGTGCCCATTTCAACCTCATAAAGTCCCGGGTTGCGAAACAGGGAGTTGAGTGAAACGGTCTTCGTCCCCCTGCTCTTTGAAAATCCGATCTCAGAAAATCTTGCCGCGCCGTGATTGATGATCCATGGGACATTGGACAGTGTTTCGACGTTGTTGACAACCGTCGGCTGGCCGAACAGCCCCTTCTCGGTTGGGTATGGCGGCCTCAACCCCACCTCCGGCCGCTTGCCCTCTATGGACCTCAGGAGAGACGTTTCCTCCCCGCAGACGTAGCTTCCCCTTCCTGAGATAACCCTGAAGCTGAATGAAAATCCCGATCCCATAATGCCGGAACCGAGATATCCTGCTTCCTGCATCTCTTTAATCGCGTTGGATACCGATTCTATCGCCTGGGGATATTCCCTCCTGATGTAGATATAGCCACTTTTTGCGCCGGTTGCGTATCCTGCGATCATGCCTCCCTCAAGAAGCTTGAACGGATCCATTTCCATTATCATGCGATCTATGTAAGCCCCAGGGTCGCCCTCGTCTGCGTTGACAACTATGTACTTCTCACTGGAATCCTGCGAGAGCACTGAGGCCCATTTTTTCCCAGTTGGAAAGCCTGCCCCTCCGCGACCTCTCAGGAGGGATCTGTCAATCTCGTCAACAACCTCGGCAGGCTTCATCTCCAGGGCTTTCTGCAAAGCTTTGAAACCATTTTTCTTCCTGTACATATCCAACGTGGTGACCGGCCCATTGGCAATGTTGTCAAGCACTATGGGAGTGCCTGTTCTGGCCTCGATTCGAGGTACTGACCTTCCTTCAGAGGAAGAAGGCGCCTCGTAGCACCTCCCTAGACAGTAAGTCCTGCTTTGCTGTCTGGCTGCCATCGAAAATTTCATAGGATCATTTTCACGGGCAACGAAACATGCTGTTCCGGCACAGAATTCAACTTCATTCAGGGCACTCGGGAAGGAATAAAAGGACTCCACTTCTCTTGAAATATCACGTTTGGAAAACAAGGAAACACCAATTAATTAGCAATTAACTTTATTTATATTTTGCTAAATATTCTAATATTATCTTGTAATAGTCTATATCAGGTAATTAAGAATATAACATTCAATATCTAACACGATAGATTCTCATTCCTGACACTTGCATAAAATTTTTTATCTTAAAATGACCTCTTAAATCATGAAAGTCAAGAAATTCGGAAAAACTGGACTTCTCGTGAGCGAGCTTTGCCTTGGAACCATGACCTTCGGATGGCAGGCCGATGAACACACCAGTCATGAAATTATTGACAGGTTCACCAGAGAGGGTGGAAATTTCATTGACACTGCGGATGTGTACTCGGAAGGAAGATCAGAGGAAATAATCGGCAGGTGGCTCAGGGAAAGGGACAGGGAAACCGTCGTGGTTGCAACCAAGGCAAGATTCCGGACCGAAAGCCATCCCAATGGTGTCGGGCTTTCAAGGAAGCACCTCATTTCAGCCGTAAATGCAAGCCTGAAGAGGCTTTCTACTGACTACATCGATATCCTACAGGTACATGCGTGGGATCCGCTTACCCCTCTTGAGGAAACTTTCGGAACCCTGAACTCGCTTGTAGAGGAGGGACTGATCAGGTATATCGGAGTAAGCAACTACAGGGCCTGGCAGTTTGAGAAGGCTATGCAACTCTGCAGGAGTAGAGGGTGGCATGAGCCTGTAAGTATCCAGCCTCACTATAACATCATTGTCAGGGCAACGGAGTTCGAGATTCTCCCAATGGCTCTGGAGGAAAACATTGCTGTGATGCCATGGAGTCCACTTGCTGGCGGTGTACTGACAGGGAAGTATGCAGAAGGGATATCCAGAGCTGGAAAGGGAACACGAATCGGAGATTCCAATACGCCTGAATATTACAGGGGGCTTGAAAACGAAAGAACATCAAGAATTCTTTCATTACTTTCCAGAATTTCAGGAGAAACCGGAAAGACCATGGCACAGGTCGCACTTAACTGGGTCATTTCAAATCCTGCCGTGACGGCACCTATCATAGGGGCAAGGAACGTCAAACAGCTCGAAGATAACCTAGGGTCTGTTGGCTGGAGACTTACAGAGGAACAGATGAGTGAAATAAACAGAACCAGCATGATAGATGTAACATATCCATATGACCAGAGATCCGAGGATCAGCAGCAGAGGGAACGCATACTTGCATGATGGGATTTTTCCTCTCCCGTCGCATGGGAACTCCGTACCATTCTCATTTGACATGTGATTTCCTGACTTGCATTCTGAATTCACCGACAATGACGTCAGCATGATAACTGCCATTGTTAACCTCTCTTACCAATCAACACTTATCTTCGAAAGGCCTTGTCGCCTGTGTTTGGATACCAGAGTATCAAATCAGAGAAATACCCAAATTTAGCTATCACCTGTTCAATTCAGACCTTTCGGCAATTAATAAGATGGATGGGTGTACAGCCATTTTCCAATGTTATAAAATTTTCAAGAACGAACCAGTAAGGATGAAGACCTTCCTGTCTTCGAGACCGTATTGGATATGGCATTCCGTTCTTTTTGGCCCTACTAGAGAGGTAATTTTTTCCAGGTTATCAAATCATCATTATTAAGAGACCTGATTTCGACCTTATCGAGGAGGTCTACAAAAAGATCATCCCTGAAGAACTGCTTGAATACGGTTTCCTCAGAATGCCCGAACAATAAGGATCTTATTGTGCCTGCGGCAATGGCGGCCTGCAATTTTGTGGATTTATCAGCGTTGTCCCTTATCTGCTTGGAGTAATTTGGAGAAATCTCTTCCTTCTGAAGGTCTTTCAGGAAATCTTCGACAGTCTCTTCCAGCTTCTTGTTGTGATCTTCCGCTAGAACGATGCGAACCTTGTAGCTGGGGTCAAAATCCACGTGGTCCTCGGATACCTTGAACCAGTTCTTTGCGTCACTTTCAAAGAAAACCCTTGCAAGTGCCTCTGCCACCTTCTTAGGGTTTGAAAAATCCATACCACTGGTAAGATCGTATGTTACGAGAGATCCGTCTTGTGATACTTTCCTTGAGCCTTCGATGGCAGATACCAGTTCATCTTCTGTAGACATAATAATGCATTAGGCTGGTCAAATATAATAATTTGATTAATTTACATATGAGTGTTGAATAAACGGCCTTTTGTGCGATGTTTTCTGTGATCTGCTGACCACACACAGGCTTATGAGAAACCAGTCCCATCTATGGTCAGCATGGAACCGTGAAGAGAGCCAGCAAGTAGGATTACAGTTCATAACCCCCACTAAATTTAAAAGGAATGTGAAATCTTCTGAAAGGAAATCAATACCCATGGTTGCAGTAATCAGGAAGCTATCTGTTGAGTACGTGGATGCACTTATTGAAGTCGCTAGAGAATCATGGAAGTGGACATATGCAGGCATATACAGTGATGAATATATCGAGAGATGGATAAGAGAAAAATACTCCAGGGAAAAACTGCTGAACGAAATAACGAGATCAAGGTCCGAATCGGATTTACTGTTTCTTGGAGCTTTTGTCGATTTGAAGCTGAGTGGGTTTATGGAGGTCAAGATAAAGAAATACAACGCTGAGCTGCTTCGACTCTATCTTAAACCTGAATATACGCACATGAAAATAGGAAGGGACCTTCTGTCAGAAGCCGAGAAAGTTATGAAGGAAAGAGGCGTTTCAGAATGCACCTTATATGTACACAGTCAAAATGAGGTTGGTATCTCATTTTATTTGAAAAACGGATTCAAAGTTAAAGGTAGAGATGGAAACGATTTTTTAATGGTAAAGAAATATGAATAGATCATATAAAATTCATCGAAACGCGATTTATATGCGATGTAAAGACAGCACTTCGAATTTTTGCAAAATAGGACGCCATTAGGTCGGATCAAGATATGTGCCCAAGAGCTGCATCCTTGAGTTTATACAACTTCGGAACATTGTAACTAGTGATCCAAAGAGAACAAGAGACGTATAATATTGCTTACCGATATAGAGATTAGAAAGAGTTGGATAGCATTGCAGGATGAAAAAAAGGCAATTGATGATAAAGAAGAATTTGGACCAATCTTTGCCAGACTCTATTCACTCTTTGCATCACGATCAGGCAAACATAGAGCAGTTTATTCGAAAATTCTAGAAGATGTTGCTTCTCTGAACCCATCTTCAATTCTGGAGATAGGCAGCGGACCTGGAATAGCAGCTGCAATTATAGCACAGAAATTGCCCGGTACTAAAATCACCTGCGTGGATCCTTCAACAACCATGGTGAAGATTGCAAACCGAAGATTCGAAGAACTCTCTCTTGCGCCAAGAGTAAGGAGCGAGTTTGGTGACAGCAGTAAATTCGTTACCACAGAAAAATTTGATCTCATATTCTCATCTCTTTCCTATCACCATTGGAGAAATGGGAATAAGGATCTCCAGGAACTGGCCAGAAAATACCTACCGGCTGGAACGCTCATAATCTATGAGAATTTCATCCAGAATGAAGATGGCGCGAAGAGTGTAAAACACCATCACGGGATAGGCTTGAAGGATATTGAGTCAATAGAAATCCCCGGATTCAGGAAAACCTATGAAATTGAAGGTAAACTAGTCAGGGTTAAATTCAGCAATATATGAAAAATTTCGGTTTGAAGAAGTTAAATGTCGATGAAGCCAACATAGAGTCCCGAGTGGCGTTTGAATTCAATAATATCCTTCTTTGAGCTTCTATTGGATATAAACCCTACATTCAGATTACAGCGTGTAATTCGAGAGATTATTTTTTATTAGTCACAATAGCTCTGGAGCTTTCTCACTACAAAATAGAGCAATCTCCGTTTGGAGAATGTGTGTTTGTGGTATTTTACATTAAACCAAACCATATGTAGAATGGGCTCAACCGGATTTATTCAACATATTGAGAGACTATAGCTCCAGTCAGGGTACAAACTGAAGCGCAAAGGTTTAAAATTATTATTTTATTATAAAATTAATGAGACTTACGGTGGTCATGGAGACGGATGAGGATGGGATGTATGTGGTTACAGTCCCTGCTTTGCCTGGGTGCATATCTGACGGGCGCAATGTATAAGAGGCCATGTCAAACATAAGAGAAGCCGTCCGGGGTTTATAGACGCCATGAATGCTGATGAAGAGCCCATTCCCCACGACATAGACATCATTGGAAACATTGAGCTAACTGCCTGAGCTTCCCTCTATTTTTTGAAAAGATATGTTGAAAGCCCTTTCTAAAGTTGGATTTAGACTCAGGAGACAGGTTGGAAGTCATATGATACTGAAAGAAGGGATTCAAATGGAAAGAGGGTGGGGTCTTGATGCTTCCTTTGCGTACCTTCATGAAATACCACTGTCAAAATATCCATTTGTGCACGATTTTCAGGAATTATTCAGACATGTTGTGGATTATTCTGTTATACTGATCCTTGAATCCGGCATAAAAAAATCAGATTTTATTACAACTGAAAATTATCATATTCGTTTGAAACCTAATACCGCAAAAATACCGATTGAAAAAATTAAAGAGAATTTCAATAGAAGATATGATTTCAATAAAAAACAGCACGCCCTTGAGAACATAATGTTCGAAAATGCAAGAATTTTTGGAAAATATTTGAGTGGAAAAACAAATGTTATTGAATTTAGAATACCAGATTTGAAGATTACCAGAGTGGATAGTCAGGATATGCTGTCAAAGATTATATCAATTGACCCAGAAAAAAGGAAAGAGTTGGGAATCAATAAATCCACTTTGTGGTATCAGCAAAAGAAAATTAAAGAGGATAAGAGCATAAAGATGTATAATAAAACAAAGGTGAAGATTAATTGAGTGTTGAAACAAAAATAAATATAAAAATAGTTGGAAAATTACCAATAACATTGGAAGGTGCTCAATTAGCTGTTAATAATGCAGAAAGACTATTAAATGATTCAAAGAATGTCAGTATTCCAACAAAAGTTGCTCTTTTGGAAATTGGCCTCGAGGAGATTGCGAAAGCTTGGGGCATCATTCTTAATTTTGAAAAAATTCTATTCGACCAGAACCTAAACGCTCTTGAAACATTCAGGAAAACTGTACATATTAATCGCAAAGAATATAATAAAAAAATAGAAGAAATTTCTAAGTCCATAACAAAATTTTTTGACGAAAATGACCCAGAGTCATTGCTGATCCCTTTTAACACAGAAACATTTTCAGATCACAATTCAAAAATTAAGTTTCTTTCCACATTCATAAAGTACATTCGTGAAATACAGTTACCATTACTTAGAACTAGTTCTGACAGAATCAAACAAGCAAGGGAAATTCTTGGTGGATATATTTCAAAAAACAAACTATCCAATATGAAAGAAATTGATAAAATTATTGATGATATACTAGATGTAGATGATAATCAGCTCACGTATATTGTAAATCTCAAAGAATACGGTCTTTACCTCGATGTCGAAAACGATGTTTATTTAAGTCCAAGTGCAAGAACATTTGAAACAGAGACTTTAGAAAACCTCTTGGCTTTGCTTATAGGAATGGCAAAAAATGAAGTGAGTTTACTGTTTATAGTTTTAGGGAAAACTAAAAAGACCAAAGTGGGAAAGTAAGAACATGGCCGAACCTAAAAAATCAGAAGATAAGAATAACATTGACTTTGTACGAATAGTTGAACTCATATCCAAATATGAACAAATTAAGAAATCCGGTGAAATCAAAAGATACAATGAGGAATCGACAAAAAAGGATTTCATACAACCCCTTTTTGAATCTCTAGGTTGGAATTTTTCGAATAGAGGAAAGAGTACCGATTCCGTAAGTGCAGAGGAAACCATATCAAAGAAGAGAGTGGATTATGGATTCCGCATAAGTGGAATACCTAAGTTTTTCGTTGAAGCTAAATCTTTAAAAGAAGAGAACATCCAGACAAATCATAAGTATATAACGCAAGCCATAGACTATGCATGGATGAAATCATGTTCATGGGCAATACTTACGAATTTTGAAACAATTGCCGTTTACAATGCGGACTGGAAAGAATCAAATTATAGAAATAACTTATTCTTTGTTTTACACCCAAGTGATTTTTTAACCGATAAGAGATTCACTTATCTTTCAAAAGGTGCTCTTGAAAATAATGTATTAGACAACGAAGCATCTAAATATGGAAAGAAACAGTTAAAAAATCCAATTAACAAACAGCTTTTACAGGATATGATTCATTTTCGTGAGGTACTCTCAAAGGATATTGTCAAAAATAACCAGGACAAACATCTTACTCAGGATGACATAGACGAATCCGTACAGAGAATTCTTGACCGTTTGATTTTCATAAGGAATGCTGAGGATAGAGGTTTAGAAGAGAATCAGTTACAATCCAATGTAAGGCAATGGTATGCTAAAGGTAAAGGTCATCTTGTAAAGGAAATCTCTGGAATATACAAGGATTATGACAGCAAATATAACAGCAAACTCTTTGCTCACCATCTATGTGATGATCTTTACATAGAGAATGAAGCACTTCAAGATGTAATAGAGGGTCTTAACCATTCTAATGACAACTCTTACAGATACGATTTCTCTATCATTGAATCGGATGTTCTGGGAAACATATATGAGCAGTATCTGGGCAATATTCTTAAATCAACACCTAAAAGGGCTAAGTTAGAGGAATCAAAGACTCATAGGAAAGAGCAAGGCATCTACTATACACCTTCTTACATAGTTGATTACATCGTAAAGAATACGCTTGGTGAATATATCAAAACGCATACACCTGAGGAAATCCGTAATGTCAGGATAGTTGATCCGGCTTGCGGTTCGGGTAGTTTCCTGATTAGAGCATACAAGGAATTAGAAAATTACTGGAAACAGAATTCTGATTTTGCCCAAACGACATTGGATAGCGAAGAATTTTATTCCAAGAAGGTAGAAATTCTCAAGAACAACATATTTGGCGTTGACCTTGATCCTAAAGCAGTTGAAATAGCTCAATTGAACTTGTTATTGCAGATATCTGAAAGGAAACAGAAATTGCCCATTTTACAAAATAACATCAAGGTTGGAAACAGTTTGATTGATGATCCTTCTATTTCTGATAGGGCTTTCAAATGGGAAGAGGAATTTCCAGAGAAAATGAAAGAAGGTGGGTTTGATATTGTAATAGGGAATCCACCTTATTTAAATATTGAAACAATACCACAAAATCAGAAAAATTTTCTTAAGAGATTTGAATGCTTCGCTGGTAAATCCGACTTATTATATTATTTCTATAATAAAAGCATTTCTTTGTTGAAAAAAGAAGGCGTTTTAGGATTTATTAGTTCCAGATACTTCTTAGAAGCAACCTATGCTAGAAATTTAAGAAAATACATTTTAAACAACTGTGTAATACTTAAGATAATAGACCTTAGCAGTTTACCCGTCTTTGAAGAGGTTGGAATCCACACTGTAGTCCTCATTTTAAAGAAAATGCAAAATAGAAATCAAGGTTTTACTAGCAAAATCAGATATAAAGAAGTAACCTCGAAAGTTCAACTAGATTTTGAAGATAATAATTTCATACAAATTACCCAATCAGATTTGGATGAAAAAGGTTGGATATTAGGCTCTTCCAATGATATGAAAATATTAGAAATTATGAATTCTAGAAAAACGACAACACTTGGGGATATATCAATAATAGAACAAGGACAAAAGACTGGGTTCAATGAGGCTTTTACGGTAACTGAAAATATTATTAAATATTACAAAATGGAGAATGAATTTCTGAGAAAACTGGTAAAGAATAGTTTTATTGAACCGTACTTCATCGCTGACAAGGGATTATACCTGATTTATGCTTCCGATGAGCTTAATCCTGAGAATTCCCCGCATATTATATCATATTTGACTCAATTCAAGAATGAGCTTACTTCGAGAGCAGAAGCCCGTGATGGCTTATACCCTTGGTACAGATTACAAAGGCCGAGGTCTAAAGAACTCTTTGATTCAAAAGAAAAGATTATTGTTCCATATAGAGCACATTTAAACAAATTTGGATATGATGACCAACAACGTTACAATGATGGCGGAGATGTAAGAATTATCGTAATAAGAGACCCCAACTATTCAACTAAGTATATCCTAGCTCTATTAAATTCTAAGCTTATGAATTACTATTATCGGTTTATAGGTCGAAGAAAGGGAACAATGTTTGAATATTTTGTAGAACCACTAAAAAAAATACCTATAATAAAAGCTGACCTTAATAAAGAAGGTAAGCTAATAGAGTTTGTCGACAAAATTATTTTTCTGAAATGGAGTCTCAATCACGAGAGAAATAGAAATACTGAAAAAATGGAAAGAATGGCACAAGATATAAATAAAAT
>JAJYUG010000047.1 GCA_021792655.1 Thermoplasmata archaeon
GACCTTTATTACAACCTGAGTGCGCTCGCGTTTGCCTGCGTATTCCTGGTGGAGTCCGGCACGATAAAATACCTTGTCAGAAGCTACCTTGTTATGCTTCTGGTCGCACTGTTTATCATGCTGCTCTGGTGGCTGGTTTTCAACCAGGTAGGATCCAATCCGGTCTTTGCTGTTAGTCTGGGTAGCTTGCATTTCCAGGTTACCGCACTCTCTCTCTATGTTGGGGCTGGAAAAGTTACAGGATATGCAGCAATGGCTTTTCTTACACTGCTCACAATGATGACTACAAGGGATGCAGACATAATTTCAGCGCTGAGAAAAATAAAAGTCCCATTCAAGGCTGTGTTCTTTGTTTCCATCGTCTCAAGGAGCCTAAACATACTCTCTGACGATCTTGAAACAATTAGGCAGGCCCAGATCGCCAGAGGTAGCCGCCTTGGTAAATTTGGCTTTTTAAACCGTATCAGGGAATTCGTAATGCTTGCCGTGCCGCTGACAGCATCCATAATACGAAGGTCGGTCGAGGTTGGAGGTGCGATGGAAGCACGTGGCTTTTCAAAGGTCAGAAATTTCACGGGATACGTCGACGAGAAAGCTTTTCGATGGTACGATGGCGCGATGCTGGCTCTCGGTGCTGCAATGGTGATGGTTCCCCTATTGTGATCTGATCAAAATGGATGCAGTCGTAATTAAGGATTTTTTCTGGAAATATCCGAATTTCACGGGAATAAACACGGATTACGTTCTGAAGGGCATAAACCTGACAATCAAGGAGGGAGAATTTCTCGGGATAACCGGTCGAAGCGGAAGCGGAAAGACAACGCTCTGTTTTTCAATATCCGGCCTGGTTCCACATCAATTGAGGATACCGGAACATGTGGAGGAACACATTTCCGGGAGGGTAGAGGTTTTTGGGCAGTTGGTCAGCGGCGTGAAAAAGGTGGATGACCACTACGAGGTGGATGGTGTCGGTTCCATGGCTCCAACTGTTGGATTTGTCATGCAGGATCCGGAAAGCCAGTTCCTCAGCATGAGCATGCTTCACGAGGTCTCGCTTGGCTTGCAGATGATGGGTCTGGATAAAGCTGAGATTAACAAGAGGATAACTGAAGCACTGGACATGGTCGGGCTCGGCCAGTATCGAGACGTTGCCGAGAGAATTCATCCTGCAGAATTGTCTGGTGGCCAGAAGCAAAGGCTGATTATAGCGAGTTTCCTGGCAATGAAGCCTAAACTCCTCATTCTTGACGAACCAACTTCAGATCTCGATCCAGCCGGGAAGCTTGAGGTAATGAAAACTATTGCCGATCTTAGAAAGAAGTCGAACATGACTATAATTCTGGTAGAGCACAATCCCGATGTAATGCTGAAGTTTGCTGACAGAATAGCAGTCATGTATGGTGGGAGGATAGTGCAACTTGGAAAGCCGCTTGAGCTTTACAGCAGACCAGATATCCTGAGGGAGTACAACGTCTATCTCCCGGATGTTTCGGAACTATCGGAATATTTCTCGCTTGATGAGAAGCCAAAATTCCAGCTTGAGAAAAGCAGTTTTGTCCCTGAAAGGAAAACAAGGCCAAAAACATCAAGGATTGTAGATGTCAAGGGCGTTTCCTATTCATATCCTGACGGAACAAAGGCTCTTGACAATATAACTCTGGAAGTCGAGAAGGGTGAGATGATTGCCATTGTCGGACAGAATGGTTCAGGAAAGAGTACGCTTTCAAAGGTCCTTTCCGGAATAGCTGCGCCTTCCAGTGGAACAGCTGATATAGCTGGAATATCAGCCAACAGCAAGTCTGAGAGAAGAAAAATCCCCTTGCATGTAGGTTATGTTTTCCAGAATCCGGATCACCAGATATTTACTAGGAGCGTTAAAAACGAGTTATATTACGGTCTCAAGAACATAGGAATAAAGAGGGAAGAAGCTGAGGGTAGCATAAATTCGGTTCTTGCAAGAGTTGGACTGGCTGACAAGGCTGACGAGGATCCCATTTTTCTTGGCAGAGGGCAGAAGAGGCGTTTGGCGGTTGCCAGCAGCATAATAATGAAGCCGGAAATTCTCATAGTGGATGAGCCAACAACCGGTCAGGATTACAAAATGTCCAAGGAGATCATGGAACTCCTTACGGAACTGAACATAGAAGGCACAACTATACTCATAATAACACACGATATGCGGCTCGTTGCGGAATACTGCAGGAGAGTTGTGGTAATGAGCAAGGGGACCATAGTTTTTGACGGTACACCAGAAAAACTCTTCATGGAAGATGACATACTTGAGCTCTCATCTCTCTCAGAGCCGCAGTCTGTGAGGATATCAAAGGAACTCGTCAAGCAGGGTTTCCTGAGGAAACCACTCATAAGTGCTAGGGAATGGCTGCAGTTCTTTAATTTCATGAGGCTGAAAAGTGGTTTCGAGTTCAGCACTTACAATGAAATGGATAGCATGGCGCAGACACTCATAGACACAATACTCAATAAAAAAGGCAAACCAGCCACACTTGTATATATTGAAAGGGGAGGTATGGTTCCTGCCTATATGGTACTGAAAAGGTTTCCAGACATCAGGGCACACAGAATCAGGGCCAGTTATTATTCGGATGTGGGAACTGCGAGCAAGGATGTTGAGATATACAACTTTCCCAAGGAACTTGGTAGCATAGAAAATGGATACATCCTTCTAATTGACGAGATTGTTGACACCGGGAAAACAATGATAAGGATTCGCGAGGAACTTAACTCGCATGTTGACGCAGAGATCGTAACGGCCTCAATCTTTCTAAAGAGGCAGTCCTCATACGTACCGGACTTCTATTCAAAGCTTGTTGAAAGCGATTTGTGGGTTGTTCTGCCATACGAGAAGAACGAAACCATTCACAGCATAGGAATAAAGAGGCCCGAGGATCTGAATCGTGTTTCTGCACTGTTCACAGGTGATGCAAGCGACTACGGAAAGATCGATGATCACGCCAGAATGATTGCAGATAGGATAAAGGAGAAGTCCTGGGATCCAAAGATAATAGTTTATAAGTTGCCGGAGTCACTCCTGTTTGCCAGAATCTTGTCTGATGCACTGCGTGTCAGCAATGTTGCCGGTATTTCAGACAGGGAAGAGATATCAGATCTCCCGCTTGGGAATCTGGAGGGGAGCATACTTCTTGTCGCACCGGAGATGTCGCCTGAAATCGAGGCCATAAAATCCGATTTATCCTCCTACGGGAGGGTTGAAGTAATCACACCAAATTTTGAGGTGCCTGATGCATATCGATCCGGATAACTGTGGCGCAAGGAGTATAATGAACCGGATTTTTCAATCCTGAAAGAATCTGTCCCCATCACCTGAGCGTTTTAAAAAGAGAAAATACGGATGGAACGAACTAAAACCTTGCGTTTTCAACCAGCCATATTCTTCGGTTTACCTCTTTTTCCTGTATGCGTTTTACCCTTTCATATCTACTATTCATTATGGACACAGGAACATCTCTATTTTCGGACACCTTCCTAATCATAGACTTGACAGAATCCCGGTCCCTGATTATCCGAAGCGTCTGAATATCGCATGCCCTGAACGGGGAGTGTGATATCCACATCAATATCTTGCCCATTAGTGCTATACTTATCAACGTTGATAACAGAATCACGATAAGGACAATCTGCAGGATACTGGAAACAATGTCAGGTGTTATCAGAACAGATCCAATCAGGATGTCGATTTGAAGAGAAAACATGCTAAAAATATAGAAGAGGGTTCTTGGAGCGTAGTTTCCATTGGCAAGGAGTGTATACTCAACAATGGCTGCATCAATTTCATTTTGGTTCAAAATCTGTAATGCATCTTTCCTGAGTACAACACCAGTAGCTGGTTTACGGACTTCCTTAACTATTCCTCGCATTCCTGTACCTTCTGAGATGAATACCCTGGTATCAGCGAAGGCGGGCAAGAGATCATGCAATCTTGACGTAAGATCCCTGTCTAACGTGTAACCAGGATTATCCGCTACGGACTTCCGGCTCTTGATTAGGAGATATCCCAGTATGGAGTAGAGCATGATGGGAACCGGCAAAATTCCGGCAATCAAGGAGAGATCACTGAATCTAGAGTATGATTCCAGGGTGACAGTAATGAAGATTATTTCCACAAATATCACGTTTAACGCACTGGCTATGGGAGCCCTTTTTACAACCCTAGAACTCTTTCCACCACCAACCAGGAAAACCATGGGGCCGGAAACGCCACATACAATGGCCAGGGAAATAAGTTCGTCAAGCATTCTGGATAACACAATTCCAAGAAGAAGAGCAAAAACTACTGCAGCGATTATATATGAAGCATTTTTTGGAAAGTTGGGCATTTATCTAAATTTCGTAAGTTTCTAATAACTCTTTCGCCTGTCCAGATTTGCACCAAGATCTGTCTTAAATTTACAAAATAGGGGATGGATATGGATCGGGCAGAAAACTGCTTTTCAAATACTAATATCTTCATAGAATTTCCTGTCAATGAGAACGAGAAAAAATTAATTAGCGTCGTTAGTCTTGTCTATAATGCGATATATTGTCATAACTGGAGGCGTCCTTTCAGGGCTCGGAAAGGGCACAATAACATCCAGCCTTTCTCACCTATTGAAGTCAAACGGGCTAAAAGTAACTGCGATGAAAATTGACCCTTACCTGAATTATGATGCTGGAACCATGAATCCTTACCAGCACGGGGAAGTTTTTGTCCTAGATGATGGGAGTGAAGTAGACCTGGACCTCGGAAACTATGAAAGATTCCTGGACACTAACCTGAGCGGTGACAACAACATAACCACCGGAAAGACATACCTGGAAGTAATAGAAAAGGAGAGAAGAGGAGATTATCTTGGAAGCACTGTCCAGATCATCCCGCACATCACAAATGAGATCAAGCGCAGGATAAGGAAAGTTGCAACGTCAGGAGACATCGATGTGGTAATGATAGAAGTCGGAGGCACAGTTGGTGACATTGAATCAATGCCATTCCTCGAAGCTCTAAGGCAGCTAAAGAGGGAAGAGCCTGAGGGATCAGTTCTGTTTGGTCATGTGACGCTGATTCCGGCCATCGGTTCAGTGGATGAACAGAAAACCAAACCTACCCAGCACAGCGTTAAGCAGCTTCGTGAGATAGGAATACAGCCGGACATACTTTTCTGCCGGACCAAGAAACCACTACTGATTGAGACCATAAAGAAACTCTCCCTCTTCACTGATGTTTCAGAGGCAGGAATAATAAGTGTTTCAGATGTTCAGAACGTCTATCTTTTACCGGAATTGATGGAGAAGCAGGGTCTTGTTAAGTATGTGGCAGAAAAACTCTCCCTAAAGTTGGCACCATCTGAAGATATCTGGAAAAAGTACAAACAAAACATCATCAACCCTTCTGAGACAGTGACCATAGCAATTGTCGGAAAATACATTCAATTGCAGGATGCATATATCAGTCACAAGGAGGCTTTTTCACACGTCTGTGGAACTACAGGCATCGGGGTAAAGCTGAAATGGGTGGATTCGGACGAAGTAGTTGGAAATCCGTCAGTTTTTGATGACGTAAATGGCATCCTCATCCCGGGTGGATTCGGATACCGCGGGGTAGAAGGAAAGGTGGCTGCAGCCAGGATAGCCAGGGAGAAGCACATCCCATTTCTTGGAATATGTCTGGGCTTTCAGGTCGCAGTAATAGAATATGCGAGAAACGTCCTTAAACTGGACAAGGCGAACAGCACTGAATTTGACCTAAACACGAAATACCCAGTCATAGACATTCTTCCGGAACAGAAGGGAGTAAAATCCATGGGAGGAACAATGCGGCTCGGATCAAAACCCGTTAAGGTGAAGCAGGATTCAGTTGCAATGAGCATTTATGGTACCGAGGACATTTCAGAACGTCACAGGCACAGGTTCGAGGTGAACCCAACCTACATAAAGAGCCTCACAGAAGCTGGCATGATATTTTCCGGCGTTGATGAAGAGGGAATAAGAATGGAGATCCTGGAACTGGGAGACAGGGATAACTTCATAGCGACACAGTATCACAGTGAGTTCAAGTCCAGGCCACTGGCGCCATCCATGGTTCACGTGCACCTTGTTAAAAAGGCCCTTGAAAATAAACTTGGACACGAGGGAAGCCGCGTTGCCGAAAGAATAGTGAACTGAATGCCGTCGGTCCAGGTGATTCTGTAATGATCGCCGCCTCCGGAATGACTCTCAAGGATTATCAGGAGAGCATACGCGACAAGGTTCAGGAGTGCTATGATCTTGCAAGAAGGATCAGGGGCATGGGAAAAGACGTTACAGACGATGTTGAAATCCCTCTGGCTTCTGATATGGCGGACCGGATAGAGGAACTCATAAAGATCAAGGGCGTTGCAGACGACATAAGAACTGCCGCCAAAGAGATGACAAGGGAAGAAATGAGCATTTTCATCTCCAGGAAGGTATCAAAAATTTATGAGAAAGATGGAAAAGTCACAGCCCTGGACAAGGCGGTAAGGACAGGACTCGCCATACTGACTGAGGGAATACTGGTCGCTCCACTTGAAGGCATTGCTGAGATTTCTGTTGATCAGAATCCCGATGGGTCTACCTACGCATCCATATATTATTCCGGACCTATTCGAGGAGCCGGTGGCACGGCCCAGGCGATGAGCGTATTGATAGCTGACATCGTAAGAAGAGACCTGGGGATCGGCTCTTACGTGGCATCAGACGAGGAGATTGAGAGATATGTCGAGGAGGTCCAGAGTTACAACAGGCTGAAACATCTGCAATACCTGCCGTCTCCCGAAGAGATCAGGACAGTAATTAGCAACTCTCCGGTTTGCATCGACGGTGAAGGAAGCGAGGAGGAAGAAGTCTCCGGGCACCGCGACATGAGGAGAGTCAGGACAAACAGGATCAGGGGCGGTATGTGCCTTGTGCTCTGTGAAGGGCTTATCCAGAAATCAAAGAAGATACTGAAATACACCGGGAAGCTCGGACTCAACGAATGGGAGTTCCTGTCGAAAATAGGCAAGGAATCCGGGGACAAGGAACTTTCGAAGAAACAGAGCTCTGAAAAATTTCTGAAGGATATAATCGCCGGAAGACCTGTGTTCAGCCATCCCGGCACTCCAGGAGGATTCAGGCTCAGGTATGGGAGATCAAGACTTTCCGGGCTTGCTGCGGCTTCCATTCACCCTGCAACAATGCGCATTCTCGGTAACTTTATTGCCAGCGGATCACAGATAAAGGTGGAGCTTCCAGGGAAAGCTGCTGCAATAACTCCATGCGACACCATAGACGGCCCGACGGTTCTTACAAAGGATGGAAATCTGGTGAAGATCAGGACAGTCGATGATGCCAGGGCTGTGGAAAACAATATACAATCCGTTACGGATGTTGGAGAGATCCTCATTGCCTACGGCGATTTCCTTGAGAATAACAGGCAACTGGAACAATCGCCCTTTGTGCGTGAATGGTGGCTGAAATACACCAGCGGCATACCGGATCTGGAAAGATACAGGAATGAGATTCCGGATCAATTCCAGGCCGTTGAAATCTCCAGGAAGTTCAGAGTACCGCTATACCCGGAATTCGACTATCTCTGGCACGACATTAGTCCTGCAGATCTGAGGTACCTGATCGATGCAATTGGCGTGGGGTCCCTGTCAGGTGATTCTCTTGAACTCAAATATTCAGAAGATCTTGTAAACATATTCATCAGTCTCAACCTTGAATTCCAGAGGAAGAATGATAAAATTGTTCTCAAGGAATATTATCCGCTGATTGTATCATGCGGATATGTTATTGACGGAAAATCACTGGTGCAGGAAAGAAAACTTCCTGACACCGGCACAACTTTGGAAGCTGTAAACTATCTTTCCGGGATCGAGATAAGGGCAAGGTCGCCCACCCGTGTAGGAGCAAGGCTGGGGAGACCCGAGAAGGCAGGGGAGAGGCAGATGAAGCCAAAGGTGCATGTCCTGTTTCCTCTCGAGAACAATGGGCAGAACAGGAGATCAATAATAACCGCGACAAACAGCACTGCACAGGGATACGACGCGGAAATATTCTCCAGGCGCTGCCTGAACTGCAACAACGAGACCCCGCTTCCAGTATGTGAACAGTGCGGATCGCACACCATACCTGTGGGAACGAAGAAACTCAAGATCAACCTGCAGAAGATCATGGATAGCGCAATGCTGCAAATGAATACCGATCCGTCGAAGATCAAGGACATCAAAGGCGTCAAGAAGCTGATGTCGTCAAAGAAGGTATGTGAACCTCTTGAAAAGGGAATCCTCAGGTATCTGAACAATATAACAATAAACAAGGATGGAACGTGCAGGTACGATATGTCTGATATTCCCATAACGCATTTCCGTAAATCGGAAATTTCTGTTTCCGGGTCCAAGCTTAAGAATCTTGGATATGAGGACATTGATCTCAACGAGATCTACCCTCAGGATATAATCATACCAAATGATGCGGCTGATTATCTGCTGAAGGTTACAAGATACATAGACGACCTTCTAATAAACTATTACAAAACAGAACCATTTTACATGTGCAAGAGCCGGGAAGATCTCATAGGGCATCTCATAATTGGCCTTGCACCGCATACCTCTGGCGGAATTGCTGGCAGAATAGTTGGATTCACGGATGCCAGTGGCTGCTATGCGCACCCCTTCTTCCATGCAGCCAAGAGGAGAAACTGTGATGGGGACGAGGACAGCATCATGCTCCTGATGGATGGACTGATTAATTTCTCAAAGGAATATCTGCCGTCAACGCGTGGCGGGCTTATGGACGCACCTCTGGTGCTTACTGTAAGGCTGAACCCTGATGAGGTGGACAAGGAGGCGATGAATCTTGACACACTCGGGTCATATCCTCTTGAGTTTTATGAAGCGACAGAGCGTCATGAAGCCCCATCAAAAATTGAAAAAATCATGAAACCCATGAAGGTGCTTATTGAAGAAACCGGTACATACAGGAACTGTT
>JAJYUG010000048.1 GCA_021792655.1 Thermoplasmata archaeon
CAGCGGGATTTTATGGACAGGATAATGACGCGAGAGGACTTCTACAGCATAATAGGATATGACAATTACGAGAGGGAGGATAGGGAACTGGCGGGCAGGACAAGAAAATCGCAGCGCTGAAATTTATATCATGATTCAAGGAATAGGTATATGGAATGCCTTCATTCTGCCTGCGGATAATCTGATCCTTGAGAATGCGTGATCAGGCGATTTAATTCCTGTTAAAATGCCCTTATCAGATCACGTTGATCTTTATCTTCTGTGCACTCTGGTTGTATGCGGAGTAATCGTCCATCCCGAAGGGGTATCCGACAATTATGTGTACAGGCCCGCTGTTCTGGAACATGTGAACATCGGCATCTGAAGGAAGCGTAACTCCCGATGGGTGGGAATGAACGCTGCCCACTATTGAGAAATCGATTGGCTTGTTATAGGTCTGGAAAATTGTGTGCCTGTCACCCTGTATAGTTCCCGGAAGAATGGAAATTTCATAGATTATATTTTTCTCTGCCCGGAGATAGGCTCCGAATTCTTTCGGCATGGAATCCTTAGACGCCTCCATTATCATGCGCAGGGTTCTCCTCCTAATTGACCACAAGTTTAATCAGCTTCTCCCTCAGTTTTTCGTAGAATGTGCCCTTAAGCGATACAAATCTTGCCTTGTCCTTTGATACGGAAATCTCCACTGTATCGCCAACGCTGAGTGGTATCTGGACCTGCCCGTCCAGAATGAGAAGGCCGTCCTGCTCCTTCCCCATCTGCTTAACCGTGATGGTTTCACCGGAAGGCACAATTATTGGCCTGGTTCTGGAACCGAACGGAGCGAGGTATGAAATTACCATGGCACTCAGCGCGGGCAGGAGGATTGGTCCCCCGGCACTGAATGAATAGGAAGTTGACCCCATGGGGGTAGCAACTATCACGCCGTCAGCACCGGTGCCTTCTATGAAGTTCTTACCGATATAGACGTTGAATTTCCTCAGCTTTGCCACCTTTCCGGTATAGATAACGGCTTCGTTAGTGCATTCCACCTGCTTGACTCCATTGAGGAAAACGTCAAGTTTCATGCTTTCATTGATCTTGTATTCACCGCGAATTATCTGGTAGATGGATCGCTCAATCTCCCCTATCTCAATCTCGGTAAGGAATCCGAGCCCACCCATGTTGATTCCCAGTATTGCCCCCTTTGCCATCTGGAGAGCACGCAGGGCGGTTCCGTCGCCGCCTATGGTTATTATGATGTCTGCCGAGATGTCACCCATCTCCTTTCCGGGCTTTCCGATCAATTCTGCGGTGTCCCTGTCAAATTCCACTTCCCAGTCCTCTGGAAAGATCTCAATTATCCTTCTCACTATATTTGCGCACCTGTTGCAGTCTCTTCGAATGACAAATGCTATTTTCAAAGAACCACCTTCATAAGTTCAGCGCTTGCAAATGCCATCATGTTCTTTCTCTTCCGTACGTCTAGGTCCATGTCGAACTCGCTTCCGTCTCTCTCAGTGACTGTGCCGCCAGCCTCCCTTACTATGGCGATTCCGGCAGCCACATCAATGTTTCTCAGAAGGTTGTTGTTTCCAAGGTATGCTACCATATCTATTCCACCCGAGGCAAGTATGGCAAGTTCCAGGGATGCACAGCCCAGTGTCCTTATCTTTGTGGCGTGTCTTATAAGTTTCTTGGCCAGGGGATCTGATGCATAGTCAGCGCTTAATGAAAAATAGCCTCTCGACTCGCTGGAAGTTCTGATCCTTTTATCAAGCCTGAATGCGCCCCTGCCCCTGTCCGAGTAGAAGTATTCACCGTTGGAGAGATTCATTACGAATCCTTTCTCGCTGTCCCCGATGGTCTTGCCCGCAACGGCGATGGATATGGAATACATGGGTATCCCTGCGTGTGCGTTGAAGGTGCCGTCTATTGGATCCACCACGAGATTCTGGTTATATTTCCTGTCAATAAATCCTGCTTCCTCGCTGACAACATTGTATGGAAGATCATTCTCATAAACAGTTTTCAGGAATATGTCCTCGCTCGCCTTGTCAATGTATCTGGTCGGGGTACCGTCCGCACCCATCCCCGTTATCTCCATCTTTGATGATGCCGATTCTATTTCCTCTATCTTTTCCATAATTTCTATTCCTGCGCCTATGAATATCTCAAAAATCCTGTCCATCGATGTGAACCAATCAGCGTAAAATGATATATAATAGTGTCTAAATGGAAAAATGTTATGGAACTGACCTGCACCTTAAGTCTAATCGGCGGCTGCCATGCTGTCAAGCAGGACATTCAGCCTCTGCGGAATCCTCTTGAGTGCATAGTTAAGGACGTCGATTGCCTTCAATGATCCGTCAGTCTCAAACTTGAAAATGAACCTGGTGTCATCCTCCACGATCTTCACGTTTTCCAGTTCAAAAAGCTCTGAAAGCTTGCGGCATGGAGAATCATCCGTGAAGACTATTTCCTTATCGTTTTCCCTGAAAACGGAATCCGGGCATGCTGCCTTGAACTCTTCCCATCTTTCGAACTCGGCTTTCTTTACGGTGAATTCCCGGTGATACTTGTAAGATACCCCTGATGTTGCCTGCCATTTTGCGTGGTCCTTTCCTCTTCCGAGGATTGCCTCTGCGCTGACTATCATGGCCTGGCTCTTGCCAAGCTTGACTATGGGTATGTCAGGATCCGCTGGCTTGAGGTCGGGGTTACCTATGGGCTGAATATCTCCGGAGGTAACTGTAGCCGGACCGTTTCTGTTTATTGAATAGGTCATTGTGCAGAGAGAACAACCCCTTCCGCCGCAAGAGCATTCGTCCCTGAAGTTCATCGTGAGATCTGAAATAAGAGGGACCAGCGATAGCCTGTGTGCAACAATCTCATCAAAAAGGGGAAGCGAGGAATCGTAAACATTTCCGTCTACATCCCTGATCTGCCCGTGATGGAACGTGACCTTCTCAATAGCCAGTTTGGGAATGTCGTTGATCAAGGTGCGCCTGAGTGAATTGGCTATGGATGGCGTTATATCAGAAATAGAGAACCTGGCAAAATTGTCCTTTAACTCAATAATCTTAAGCGGCATGAAAATCAGACTCTCCTGCCCCTTTTTCCTCCCTTCTTCTTGGTTCCGTCATGGGGAACCGGAGTAACTTCCTCGATTCTGAGAATTCTGAACCCTGCTCTTGACAGTGCCCTGATTGCGGACTGCGCACCCGGACCAGGTATCTTGGACTTGTTGCCGCCAGGTGCCCTAACCTTTATGATGAGTTCAGTAACCTCCTTCTCCCTCAGCTTTTCTGCTACCAGATCAGCGGCTTTCATTGCTGCATATGGACTGGATTCATCCCTGTCATTCTTCACGACCATACCGCCGGTAGCCTTAGCGAGGGTCTCAGCCCCCGTGGTATCGGTCACAAGTATTATGGTATTATTCTGAGATGCGAATATATGGGCTACGCCTGTTTTATTCATTGTTTTTCACTTTCCTCTTCAACCGGCTCTGCTTCTTCAGCCGGAGCTTCCTTCTCGGGTTGATCCTCATGTGTTTCGGTTCCAAGTATGCTCTGCCTTATGGGATGAAGATCATCAAGAAGCGGTGAACCAACAGAGTAACCAATTGATTCTTCTTCAGAGCCCTCAACAAGTATTCCGGGTATGGTGACACGCCTCCCGTTGAGGAATATGTGACCGTGGGTGATGAGCTGCCTTGCCTGTTTCGGGCTTCTGGCCAGGTTCTTCTTGACGACGAGCGTCTGGAACCTTCTTTCAAGTATGCTTTCAACATTAAGTGAGAGAACGTCATCGAGAGATGCGTTGTTCCCGAGAATGCTGTACCTGTTAAGTCTCCGTATCATAAGCTGAAACTGCTTCATGGCCATCTCGTCGCTATATCTTATCTTGGCCTGCAGATATCTTGCCTGAGCCCTGAATGACTCCAGAACTGACTGGGTCCTCCACAGTTCCCTTTTATTCTTGAGCCCGTACTTCTTTACTACTTCCTTTTCCTCATCTATCCTTGTCTTTTCCCAAGGATGCCTTGGAGCGGAATATTTCTTATGCGGAAATTTAGGATCACCCATTCATATTCACCTTACTGTTGCGGACCTTCCTTGCTCTTTACGACCCCAATGGCCAGTCCCCTTCTTCCATTGGATCTTGTTCTCTGTCCTCTTACCTTGTGTCCCTTCTCGTGCCTTACACCCTTGTAAGAACGCATTTTCTTCATTGCGTTTATATCGTCCTGTATCTGTATCTCGAGATCATTTGATACCAGATTGAGATTCTTTCCGGAAACAATCTCGCGCCTGTGGTTGAGTGCCCACTCGGGAATGTCGTCATACTCCTTCTCCTCAACGTATTCCCTCAGCTTTTCTATCTGATCTTCAGATAGATCGCCGATGCGCTTATCCTTTGGAAGATCCAGTGCATTGACTATGATGCTCGCCAGCCTGTGGCCAACCCCCTTCAGGTCTGAGAGAGCCAAGTATACAGGTCTCTCGCCGTCAAGATCACGGTTCGCTATCCTTACTATGTACAGGAAACTTTCCTGGTTTGTTTTTTCAGTATCACTCATTTAATCAGCCTTCACTTTCTAAATTCCATTTCAATTGCCTTGCATACAAACCAGGCTCAAGTCAAGCCTGAAGAATTGTCTGTTCAGCATTCGGTGTGTACAGCTGATTTAAATAATATTATTAAACATTTCTAAGAGGATTTGCAGTTTTTCATTCCAGCAGTGTGAAGAGGCGATGGTCATCTCCGCCGTCGAATACGCCTAGCCTTATTCCACTGTCTATCCATCCATAGGAATAATTCAGGGCAGCAAAGGCGTTGATATAATCTCCCCGGTCATAGAAATGCTTTGCGTCCGAGAAATAGCTGGTTATCATCTCCATAAAATTTGCGGCGATGCGCCCTGCGAATGAATTGTCCGGAGAGGCGGTACGCAGCCTGGATATGGCTTCCTCCTCTATACCGATGTACTTCTCAACCCGCGACTTAAGTTCTTCCGAGTCTGTGGTCATCTGAATTTGCTGTAATCAAATACAAGATCAATGAGCTTCTGCTCCATCTTGTCCCCGATAATGCCTTCCTCATGTTTCTTAATTATGAAATCCTTGGCTTCCTTTGAACCTGTTTTGGATGCAATCGAATAGATGCTTCCCCTGATCGCTCCCCGTATGCTGTCCGGAAGGTCTTCAACTATCTTACCAAGCATGAAATTGAATTCTTCGGTCTTTCGCATATCAAGTTTTTTTACTCTCTTCGGCCGTGCCTTGCCAGAGGTATCGTCCCTATAATTCCTGTTCTTTATACTGTTCTTTTTATTGTAACTATTTCTGTTCCTAAACATCTGCCTTCGTAATAACCCTTTATTATATTTATACTTACGTCGAAATTACACACATGACGGATATCAGTTAATTTTCACCTCTGACTTATTCTCAGTGTCGTGCTGACGTGATAATAGTTCGGCGCAACTGACTTGACGATGTGTGAGTCAACAATCTCTGCGGAAAGAGAGTACCTCGCGATGCGCCTCATAAGTGCTGTCGCTATATCACCAAGACGGTCAGTCGAAACGAGATGGTGCATTATCATATGACCACCTGGCCTGATCAGGCTTAGGGCCTTTACGAAGAATATGGTAGACTGAAAATTCCCCATTATGACAATGTCATAAAGAAATTGGGATGAAAACGTCCGCGAGTCCCCCCTGAAAATCCTGATGGTTCCATCAACCCCGTTCACTTCTGCGCTTTTCTGAAGGAAATCTGCTGAAAGTGGATTTATTTCACAGCACTGCACAAACTCCGGGTTCTGGTATTTAGCAATGGGAAGGGAAAAATATCCAATCCCGGAAAACATGTCCAGCACCTTTTTTCCTGACGCAGGAAATGATTTCATGGACACTCTCTCATTAACATTGCCCGGTGAAAACATAATCCTTGCTGGGTCGAATACAAACCTTATGCCATTTTCCAGATGCGTAATTTCGCCGCCTGGGCCGTAAATCAGGCGCAATGTCGGTTCCCGCTGAATTCCCCGGATGCCGCCATCTATACGATAAACAGATGAAACGCCAATTGACCTTGCATACGCACCGGCTATTTTCCTCTGGGCAGCGATGTCTCCCTGAAGGTTTAGCAGTATAGCGTCGCCGTACCTTATCCATCTGGAGGGCAGGGATTCTACCGCAATATTGTTTTCAGTTGCATATTTTAAGACTTCCTGATAAGGCGAAGAGCGGATGGACCTTGGTGTTCTATCCATCCTGAATGGTTTACCACTCCTTTCTGCTGCAATTCTTTTAACCGGTATGCTACCCACCTTTTCCACCTTGCCTCTTTCACAGCTACATGTATGCAAATTCTGACTTAAAACTGGACAGATCACTCTCAGCAACCGGTATGGCTAAACTGGATTCTAGCCTGGATAAATATGCAATCCACCGGTTTCACTTCTTTCTGCCAGCGAATATTTCCATTATCTATGTTTTGTACAAAAAGATTGGTTTCCCCTCCCTGCTAAACCATGAGCTTTCCCCTCCAATAGCAGATTATCCATCAAAAGCTTTCAATTGAAGCTGTGTTTTAAATGTATTAGACCGAAAAGTAATTAGGGAATTATATTTATAAAAAATGTAGAATATTGTATCACGACTTAATTGTTCCCGCTTCGTTGCGATCGGAAAGCATTGATCTGCCAAGGGAAACCGCCATAAGTATTATTGCAATTATAAGCAGTGCTATTCCTACCGCCTCGACGTACCAGAACAGGGTCAGCACATATGTTACCACTCCGAATGCACCGATGATAGCACCTGCGGCCATGAAATATACCGTTATGCGCTTCAAAGTCTCCTGCCCTTTAACTGCGTACATGAACACCAAAATTATTCCTGCAAGCAACGGAAGCATGAAAAATGCAAATAGCAGGTGCCCATCAGTATACGCCATATCATACAAATACCCTGCACCCCCATTCGGGGGTGATCCTGCTGAACCGAAGCCATAGAACGTTTCGTTAAGTTCAATTGAATAACCAATTCCAATCATGACAGCCATCGTGACTACCCATGTGAACATCTCAGATATCTGGAAAAGCCTGTCCGCTTTTCTGGATGACAAGATAAAATACAGTCCTACTATGGATACAAGAGCACCGAGTCCGATCAAACCTGTTTGAGTGTCGTCAAGAGCGAGGCCGTTCATTCCACCCGTGCCAAAAGAACCTATCGCCGGTATAACATAAGTTCCAAAAGTGGAGATAAGGTAAAGGTATGTCATTGAGATAGATCCAAATAGTGCAATTACCATGCCCAGATTAACAACGTTTCTTTTCAGTGGAGAGAGTTTTTCGTAGCCAAAACTTATGGCGGCTAACCCGACTATTCCCCCCATAACGGCTGGGAGCATTTCATGGGAGTGCGATGTTATCGCGTTACCAAGAAACGTTTGTAGGCCACCCCATGCAGTAACGTCAGAATTGAACCAGCCGAGGGATGAATAGCCAAAGAGATTACCGTATTCGTATACCATTCCTATGATGGCTGCTATTCCTGCGGATATCGTTGTCACAAGAACCAGCAAGTATGCCCCCCATATTCTTGTGAATTTTGACCGGCTGCTGAAAGGAATCATCAGTAGGTTCAGGAGAAACAGTATTGCCAGTATAACCATCCACAGATCTCTTACAGCTTGTATGGCATAATCAGCCGTCTGAGTGCTTGCGGGATAGAAGAATATCATTCCTATCACTGTAAGGAAAAGTATGGGATAAGTGCTAATATTTACGATTTTTTTCTCGAAACTCCTAAGCTGTAGCAGTTATGATGCATAGAGTATTAACAGAAAAGCGAACGGTATCATTATTGTGTGATAGAAATTGACCATATCCAGAGTGAAATCCCCCAAACTAAACCAACTGACCCCAGGCAAAAACGGGCCGATCATGAGGAATACCGCAATAAATGTAAGCACAGCAAATATGTTGTATTTCATGTTCAGCAAAAAATCCAAAAGCTGCTTGTTATTAGTTGAAACGCCACCCATAAATCTCGTTTTCATAAGTTGCTGTATATATTAGAATCATACCCCTTATATTAAAGTCGAAATGCATAAATAAGTCCCGTGTTCTAAAGTACGTCGGATATTTGAACAGATATACGTTTTGCAGATTTCTGGAATATGGCATTTTTCACCTCAGGTCATGGAAAATGTGGAATTGGCTGTTTCAGAGCATAATTGTTAAGCTTTCCTGTATACATACTACATTCACTGATTTCAATCCGCAATTCCATGCCGCCATCCATGAAACTCCTCATGTGGTTTTTGGTACTGGTAAGAGAATACCCAACATCTTAGACAAGCTGAGACATTTGCCGAAAGAGAATATCGGTTGTATGTGGACCATTGATGCGAGTTCACAGCGCTGGTTGACGCTTATCCTGCAAAACTCAAATGGATGAGAGAAGGATTAACTTATCTACTTACCTATCATTATCAATCATGCAGAGCGGTCAGGGGTTTCTTACATACTTGATTTACACGAAACCGAA
>JAJYUG010000049.1 GCA_021792655.1 Thermoplasmata archaeon
CAAATATGTACGTAATCCCGAACGCGGCTGCGGTCATGAAGATCCCTGCCAGTGCAAGGAAGGCGATCTCTGAGAGCAGTGCACGCTGGAAGGTGAATCCGCTCGAGAAAATAAGCCCTGCCTTCATGCCCTTACGGGTGCTGTAGCTTCCGACTGAATAGGAAAACGTTATGGGCCACGTGTGCTCATCCGGCGTTATTCCATGGATTATGCCAAGGAGGTATGATATTATGAGTGCAGAAAGCAAGTCAACGTTTGAAGGATTCCATAGGTTAATCACTACCATGATTTCACCCGTAGATTATCGGTTTTCCGTGCGGGCACGCTGTTGGCTTCCCGACAAAGGCAGATAGTTTCATTGCAGAATCTGAATCGATCATGTAATCAAATGCGCTGACTTCCCTGCATGCTTCCTCGAGGTCAATACCACTGTCGACAAAGATGGTTTCAAGGATGCGGTGGCAGTTGACAATAAAGTTGTAGCTTTCCTTACCGGAGTCGGTAAGGACAACCATGCCCTTTTCCCTTGTAATCAGCCCTTTGGATTCAAGCCTCTTCAATATTTCAATCACCGTTGGAGGCTTAAGTGCCATTATTTTTGCTATTTCCGATAACCTGATTGGAAATTCATTGGAACCATTTTCACGGATTGCGACCACACAGTCCCTTTCCCTCCGCGTGAGGGTAAATTGTTCTTTCATAATGTTAGTATGACACTAACATACTTAAACATATCTAACTAAATAACATACGGTAAATTTCAATGTACGATTGAGACAAAATTTCCCACTGTGGTTACTATCAACCCGAGTAGTATAAGTGCAGCCATCCACTTGTATTTGTTTCCTGATGATATATTCCCAATTGCCAGACCCATGGCAGCAAGCACGAAATAAGCAGAAAGTATAGCCACCAGTCCAAACGCGGGCTCTATGACATCCACTGAAAGTGGAATCAGGGCACCTACAAACCCAAAAGTCCCAGATAAAAGGGTGCCGGCGAGAGATTCCATGAAAATTTTTGCCCCAAGATCACTCCTTATGAGTGATTCGGGTGAATGCATGGTTAACTGTCTGGAAGCTCTTATTAGCTGGAACCGCAACCGTGAATACTCGGCTATGAAGAAACTCAGGGTTCCTACAAAAGCAGAACCAAAGGCTATCCGTAGGGCTAAATCGACAGTCATGACACTGGGCCCTAGAAAATCCGCAGATGCGAGCATTAATACGGTAATAACCCCATCAGTAAGACCCATGGTGATGGGAAAAACAAGGTTTTCCCTCAAATGTTTCCTCTTATATTTTCTATGAGCCTTTTCCCTACAGCTATCTGGTCGATAGAATGCACTGCCGATCCGCTTCTTTCTATCTTGTCTATCAGTTCATCGTAATCAATATTGCTGCCTTCCACCGTAATACTGATACCCATGGTTTCCATGTCCATTTCTGTAACGCTGGCGTTGACTGCCTCAACTCCTGGAACCGTGTCTATTGCATTCAGTAATTCAACAAATGTTGGTCGTGAGAGTGACTTCCCAACGTCCAGCACAATTCTTCTTATATTCATTTTTAACTTCCTCAATATAGTAAATATAACAAATTCTGTTGTACGTAATATACGTTATCTTTTTAAAATTTTTCCGATCCTCCGGGAGAGAGATCATCCAGCGTGTTTTTCATGTTCCCCCAAGGGTTTTACGGTTTCAGTGAATCCGTGCCGGTTAGTCAATGGCGTAAAAACAACAGATGAATCCCACATCTATTTTCATAAAGAATTTTCTATATTGTGCCCGGCTCCATTGCATGCTTGAAATGATACCGTGTGAATAATGCACATACATTTATATACGACTATCTACATAATCCATTCGCATGACTGAGACAGAAGCAATCGCGGAAAAGTCAGATAAAAAATTGAGAACGAGCCTGAATACCTGGGACCTTCTCTTTCTGAGTCTGGGAGGTATCATAGGTTCGGGCTGGCTGTTCGCTGCGTATGCTGCGTCATCCATAGCGGGCCCGGCGGCTATACTTTCCTGGATCATTGGTGGGGTGATAGTACTCATCATTGCCTTGAACTATGCCGAACTTGGGGCAATGATACCCAGGTCGGGTGCCATTGTGCGTTATGGACAGTATTCGCATGGAAACATGGCGGGATACTTTATGGCGTGGGCTTATTTTCTATCCGCAGTGTCAGTGCCTGCTATTGAGGCCGAAGCTGTTATTGAGTACGCAAACCCGTATATAGGAAGTGGAAGTGTGCTGTACAATGGAGTGGTGTTGCAACCATTAGGTATTTTCTTTGCAGCATTGCTGATGGTTTTCTTCTTCTTCCTGAATTACTGGGGCATTAAAATAATGGGAAAATCAAACACTGGGATGACATGGTGGAAGATGATCCTGCCATTGATAACTATCCTGTTATTGGTAACTGTGAGATTTGATGTTGCTAATTTCACGACAATCTTTAGTGGTACCTACACTACCGCCGGACACACCATAGCAGGAGCTACCACCTCATCCGGGTTCATGCCATACGGATTCGCCCCCGTAATGGCCGCTGTAGCCACTTCTGGAATTGTATTCTCATTCCTTGGTTTTAGGCAGGGTCTTGACTATGGTGGAGAATCCCGCACCCCTCAAAGATCCATACCCATTGCCACAATTGGATCGGTTCTAATAGGAATACTGATTTACGTGCTTCTCCAGGTAGCTTTTTTGGGCGCAATTAATTTTGGCGACCTGGGAATACCTAATGGTGCGTGGAACCTTCTTGGTTCTTTCACTTTCCTGCAAACTACAGCAAACCCTGGTGGATTTATTACCCCATCTATAATTCAACTGAATAGCGCGCCTTTTGCATCGATAGCGTCATCCATCGGGCTTGTGATGCTCACGTACGTCCTGTTTGCTGATGCCTACGTATCTCCGAGCGGAACGCTCAACGTGTATCTTGGTACTTCAATGAGAACTCTTTACGGAACTGCAGCACTCGGATACCTGCCGGAATCTATGATGAAGGTTGATGAGAAGAGAAGGATACCCGTCATGCCATTAGTGATTTCGTTGATAGTGGGCATAATATTCTTTGCTCCCTTCCCGAGCTGGTATAAGTTGGTTGGATTCATAACCAGTGCAACTGTCTTCACTTACCTAATTGGTGGTCCAGCACTAAGATCGCTCAGAAGAAACGCAAAGGAACTCAAGAGGCCGTTTAATCTTCCTGGCTCGGCAATAATTGCACCTCTTGCATTCATCGGTGCATCACTGGTTGTTTACTGGTCAGGATGGCCACTTGTGGGAGAGTTGGCAATTGCCATATACCTTGGGCTTATAGTGTATGTGATCTTCTACTTCGCCAAGAAAAAGGAGGACCTGTCGAGGAAGGAAATACACACCTCCAAGTTCATCAAGGCAGGTATCTGGGTACCAGTGTACATTATTGTCCTTTCGATAGAGTCCTTTCTGGGCGAAAGTGCGTACGGTGGATACAATTACGTGCCGTATCCATGGGACTTACTAATGGTGATTATAGTGGCAATACTGTTCTATTTCTGGGCAGAACACAGCGGAATCAGGACAGAGGAAATACAGGAAATCGTTACCCTGGATTCACAGTACCTGAAGCCTGAGGATGAGCCGTTCAAGACCGGCGGGGGTGAGTAAGAATGAACAAATACGTACTGGGCACCATAGTGGGAATAATTATTGGTGCCATAGGGCTTGGTTTGCTCATCTATCAGACTCTGATAACGCCTAGTGTAGGAGTGAACGTAGGAGCCATACCAACAGCTGGCATTCTCTACGCGTTTATCTTTGCAGTGGGAGTGATAATTGCCATAGCGATGGCCAGCCTCAACTCTCCAACAAGGCCCAGCAAGTAAAGAGCAGTGAATTTTCTATTTACAAATTTTTATTTTTTTTTGAAATTAAGATAATCATGCCCATGGCTTCAGTTTTCCGGAAACCATGTTAGATATAGTCCCACAATTTATCCTGCCAGAGGTTGTACTCTTCTTTCTTCTCCTGGATTGGCTGGGAAATAAAATTGCCCTTCTTCTTGATAGCCTTGTACTGTTCCATCACTTCCTCGTAACTCTTGTGCGATAATTCATCAAATCTCTCCTTTATCCTCTTTTCGTTCACAGGATGAAGCTTTCCAAGGCGAGGGCCGGCATAGAGAACACGAAAATACTTATTTTCCCCAAGGGTAACATGAAATATTCTCCAATCTATTTTCATCTCGCTGCTGAACTCGTTCCCAACAATGTTTGCCATGGCGACGACCAATTCACGGTCCTCTGTTCCATTTGAAAGCTGAAAAGCTATCTCAACCCCCTTTTCCATTCTTGAAAAAGCTATGATGTTATATTACCATTTGCAAAACTTATCAGATCTTGCCAAGGAAAGGGAGCATTATGTCCGAAACTTGTCTAAATAGAAAGGTTTTTGCCATTCCCGCGAAAAGAGATCCAGAGCACATAGAGTATGTACCCTCCCACGGAAACAGAATGACCCACGATGAGTATGATTATGAACGCCGTGAGTGAAAAGTGATATGTAAAATCGCTCAATATGAAAATCAGGTAGTAAATGAGCATTGCAATAACAAGCATGTAAGTGGCTGTGACAAGAGGTTTCCTCGTCTTCAGCCGCTTGGCAAATTCCCTCTTCTGCTCCTCCGTCTCTTCAACCCTGATGGTTCCAAGGCCAAGGCAGCTGGGGCATATGTCAATGTGGCCGGTACTGTCCCTGACTCTTCCCGTTCCGTTGCATGCTTCACAAGTGGTTTCCAATGATTTATCAATACTTTTAAAGTATCTAAATTCTCGTTAGCGCGCAATCACCGCTTTTCAGTCGTCGTTGCTTCCAGTCTGGATATCCTTTTCCTGAGGCTACCTTCACAGTTTGTGCAACAGGCGTAGTACGTATGATTGTTGAGCTTAACCCTGATGGGTGTATCGGTGATCAGCTTGCCACAGTAATCGCAATGTACATGCGAAAGCCTGATGTTTGCGTCGAAAAAATTTCTCTTCTTTACTATTTTTAGGTCCTTGATCTCCATATCTCCGATTTTGGGGATGTCCTCGTAATGCATAACAGACATGTGGCTACCATCCATCAGCTCATAGTCCTCAAGTAGCATATCAGAAGGCAATTTCACACCCTTTTCAAAGTGCACTATCGCAAGGTTCTCATCCTCTATGGACAATTTTAGTGTGAAACCAGAGATCACGCCGGAATCGACAAGTTCATCAATTCTGTGCTTGGCTGTAACCCTGCTGATCCCGACTTCCTTTGCAATATCAGAAAGCGGCATCCTGGAATTGCTCTTGAGTATGGAGATTAACCTCTGGTCTATTTCTGTCCTGTCAGTGATCATATTGTAATCATTACACCGTCATATTTTACATTTTGCAAAGAATCATCTTTAATAGCTGCCTGTAATCTACAAACATGGCAAAAAATATAGATCCTGTGTGTGGAATGAAGGTATCTGACGAAAGTATTACCAGCAACTATGCGGGAAAGACCTACTATTTCTGCTGCGAACACTGCAAGCAGACATTTGACCAGAATCCAATCAAGTACACTAGGTAATGCTGAATGCCGACAGATCCAGTATGTGGAATGTACGTTCCCGAGGGTAGCAGCATATTTACGGTGGTAGATGGTGAAAAAGTCTATTTCTGTTCAAAATCATGCATGCTGGAGTACACATCTCCGGATGAAAGGGAAAAGAGCCTTCGATACAGGCTTGCTGTAGCGTGGATTTTTTCCATTCCCATCCTGATTATAACTTATCTTCTTCAGTTTGCGTACAGAGATTACATTCTTTTGCTATTGACTCTTCCCGTCCAAGTCTATTCAGGATACGTTTTCTACCAAGGGGCCTACATGGCCATAAAGTCAAGGCAAGGAAACATGGATCTTCTGATAACCATCGGAACTGTTACTGCATTTGTCTTCTCCCTGTTCATCACCATTTTCCCAAAGGCGATAATCTCCGCCAGCATCTATTACGATGCGTCAGCATTCATTATCACCCTTATACTGACGGGAAACTACGTGGAGAACAGCACGAAAAAGAGGGCAAACAGGTCTGCATCCAGACTGGTGGACATGATTCCAGCTACGAGCCATTTCATAAGTGATTCTGGAGAAGTAGTGGATAGGAAAACCAGTGAAATCTCTACGGGAGACAGGATTCTTGTTAAACCAGGCGAAATGTTTCCCTGCGACGGGAAGATATATGAGGGTGTGACTGAAGTCGATCAGTCGATACTGACCGGAGAACAGGAACCGGTGGTAAAGAGGGTCGGTGATGCAGTTTTTTCAGGAACTTCAAACCTTAACGGTTCCGTGAGGATGGAGGTATCAAAAACTGGAAGGAATACCACGGTCGGCCAGATATATGACTTGATACGGAAAGCATCCACTGGAAGAGCCAAGGTGCAGAAAATCGCGGACAGATTCTCGGCAATCTTTATACCTATTGTTCTTACAGTAGCTGTTGCCTCAGCCATTTTCTGGCTGATCTTTCTGAGTTATGTCGGCAGCCCGTATTCCGTTGAAATAGCTGTGCTCTCCTTCGTATCGGTTGTAGTTATAGCCTGCCCATGCGCGATCGGCCTGGCGGGGCCCATAACAATGCTTATTTCGTCAAGCATATCGTCGGAAAATGGAATTGTGGTAAAGAATGCAGGGTCTCTGGATCGACTGGCAAAAGCAACAAGGGTTGTGTTTGACAAGACCGGCACCTTAACGGGTTCAGATCCTGAAATATCTTCCATTACAGTGAGCGGGGGCATGAAAGAAGATGATCTTCTTGCCCTGGGTGCGTCGCTTGAATTGAACTCTAATCATCCCGTTGCGAAAGCAATAACCAATGAGGCTAAACACAGAAATTTGATCTTGCACAAATCTACCGGAATCAAGGAAACCCCAGGAACGGGGATAGAAGGTGTAGTGGACGGGAATAAGATAGGACTTGCTAGGTCTATGCAACAGTCCGGATCAGCGGTGGACATTCTTGTTAATGGAGTCAAAATGGGTTCAATAGGCCTGGAATATCCCTTGAGAGATGGGTCCAGGGAAGCAATTGATCAGCTGCAATCCATGGGGCTTTCGGTATCGGTTTTGTCCGGTGACTCAGAGGAGGCGGTAAAGGACATAACCCAGCGGCTAGGACTGAGCGACTTTCATGCTGGCGTATTCCCGGGACAGAAGGCAGATATTGTCAAGGAATACCAGCAGAAGGGAGATTACGTCATTTTTGTTGGTGATGGGATCAATGATACCGTCGCCCTGGAGACTGCTGATGTAGGGATCGCCATGGGTTCAGGTTCGGATATAGCCAGGGATAGCGGTGACCTGATAATACTGAGCAATGATCTTAACAGTATCCCGAAGGCCATAGTGATTGCTGGAAAAACAATCTCAAAGATAAGGCAGAACATTTTCTGGGCAATAGGATACAACTCTGCTCTTATACCCGTTGCGGCCGGAATCCTTGTGCCGGCTTTCGGGCTTGCGGTCTATTCTGTTCTTCCCATGCTTGCTGCACTTGCCATGGGTTTCAGTTCCACAACGGTTGTTACCAACTCAATACTAATGAAGGGCAGAACAGAGAAGATTCTCAGGGATATAAAGAAAACCGGAGTAAGCATGCCGGTTTCCGGGAGCACCTGAGGGGATGGAAATACAGGTTGGCAAGGGAACGATTACAATCGAAGGTTCCGTGCTGGACGGGATTGGTAAAAATTATCTTGTGCTGAAACTTATTACTGAAGCCGGGCCATGTACCGATGCAATGTGCCAGATCATCATAACCATCCATGCCATCGTCGAAAGCAACTTGAACCCGGAATTAATTGCTTTTCCCGCAGGCGGAACTTACGTTGCAATGGAACCCGCTGTTTACAGGTCAATTGATCGTGGAAGACAGTCAGTTTTTGTGAAGGAAACCAGGCATTCTGGTCTGGTCGTGAAGGGATTCACTCCTGTGCAGTGAAATACGATCCTAGATATTTCCTCTGTTAAGAACTGCCCACTGAAAATCCAGTATGTGCCTGTACTCCCTTTCTGGAGTCACTGTGATGTTGTTCTTGAAGAACTGCAGTTCCGTACCACGGTTATCTGCCAGACCTGAGACATTGAAAGTCATGCTAATGACATCCTTTCTCTGGGACATTCCGGGAATTTCGGTAAAGACGCCAACCTTGCCATCCGGCATCTTTACTTCTGCATAACCAAATGTTACCCTGTACACTTGATCTTTTGACTTATAATCGACAGGGTTGTCCAGGTTCACGGATGCATTATGCCACAGGACGTCGAGGA
>JAJYUG010000050.1:0-6570 GCA_021792655.1 Thermoplasmata archaeon
CATCATTTTTCAGTGTTTCTTTGTATGCCCAAATAGTCCCACAAAATGTCCATTAGAAAACCACACGTTTTACGCAATCGTACGAAAGCAGTATTTACACGTAACCTACCGGTTTATGTCCACTTTAGGAACGAGCAAAAAGCTTATTATGAGACAGAAAATATTGCCCCGTCCGCTGGTAGATGGATGTGATAGATACTGGAAAGCATATTGCTCCGGGCAAGAATGCATGAATAACGCCGAATGGATGGTCATGGATTTCAGGTACATGACGCCGTGGAAATCAGATCAATTGGCGCAGGCAGGGAACCCAGATGAGGGAAGCTGCAGCTTGGAGCCATTGCAGTTGTCCAGTTTGATGAGGTCAGAATTATGATTGTGGTAGCAGGTTCGTCGTCGGGTAAGTTGGCCAGGAAAATCTCGCAGTGTATTGGATCGGACGTGGCAGAAATTGAGCGGAGAAGATTTCCGGACGGAGAGCTTTACCTGAGAATAAAGAATGACCTCAGGGGGGCTGACGTGATTCTTGTCAGCACCACGAAGGGAGACGAAAACGTAGTTGAAACCATGCTCCTGCTCAATGCCGTGAGGGAATGCGAACCGAGCACCCTGACTGCCGTCATACCATATTTCGGGTATGCAAGGCAGCATATGCGGTACAAGGAAGGAGAACCGGTGTCCTCAAAGGTGTGGACATATCTCATGGATCACTTTGCCGATGCCATAGTTTCTGTTGACATCCACGACGAGCAGACACTGTCTTATTCCTCAAAACCTTTCATGAACGTAAGCATAACTGATTCAATAGCTTCGCATTATGGGGACAAGCATATACATTACGTGGTCTCCCCGGATGATGGAGGATCCAAACGGGCAATGGAAATAGCAGGAAAGATGCATACTGATCACTTTTACATTGACAAGCGGAGGATCGACTCCAATAGTGTGGAAATGAAACTTCCTGACATAGACATACGGGGAAAGAATCTGCTTATCGTTGATGACATAATTTCGACTGGGGGGACTATCATCAAGGCGGTGAAGCTTCTCAGGGAAAGGGGAGCCGCAAAGATATATGTATCTGCCATCCATGGTTTGTTCATTGGAGACTCAGAATTCAGGATCAGGGAAATCGCAGATGATCTGGCCGTTACTGATACGGTAGAATCGGATTCAAGCAAGATTAGCATTGCGGAAGAACTGGTGAACAAAATGAAGGGGGAAGCCATATGAAACAGGATCTTATGAAATGTCAGGAACATGGTCCATACCGTGGCGAAAAATGCCCTGTGTGTGGGGTAGTTGGAAAGAGGCTGATGAATGAGCTCGAAATCGAGGGGCTGAGCAGGATCCTTGCCGGAATGCTGAGGCATTTTCCTGAAAATTACGGAATTAGGCTGAATGAGCATGGGTGGATAAAGGTATACTCCCTGGTTCCTGCAATAAGGGCTGAAAAGAAGAACTTCTCATGGCTAACCCCCTATCACCTGGAAGCAATGATAAAGACGGATGTCAAGGAGAGGTACGCAATAAACAGCCAGCATGAGATACGGGCAACATACGGACACACAATACCTGTGGAGATGGATGACCTGCCCACCGATGGTGTGCCCGATAAACTTTATTACCAGACAACAGAGGAGGAGTACGACTTCATCAAAGAAACTGGCATAACGCCTTCTGACAAAACCTGGATACACCTGTCCAAGACATACAGGCAGGCCTATGTTTCAGGGTTGTTCCATGTAGACAACCCGGCCGTACTGGAGGTTGATACTGTGCAGTTAATTTCGTCAGGCAGGCCTGTTTACAGGGCAACCAGCGACATATTCCTGGTTAAGGATATCCCTCCCGAGTTTGTTGCCAAGGCCCCGGAGGAACCTATTGATCTCACTGAGGAAGAGAAAACCGAAGTGGAAGAGGTAAAGGAAAGAAGGGAGAGAAAGCTCAGGAAATTCGAAAATTAGCACAGCGAGCGAGAAATCCCACCCCTAAAGGGCGGGATGAGAGCGAACCGATATATACGACTAATACATCTATATATAATGCCAAAAGGATACACCAGTTCAAACACATCTGTTCATTTCATGCACTATCACTTTGTCTGGTGTCCTAAATATCGAAGAAAGGTTATCACCACCGATATTGAATTGAGGCTGAAGGAGATAATAAATGACATTTCACTGGAAAATGGCTGGGAGATAATCGCACTGGAAACCATGCCTGATCATGTCCATCTGTTCATCAAAACTGATCCCACAATAGCACCCAACAACGTAATTGCAAAGATAAAGGGCAGAACCTCAAGAATACTCAGGTCTGAATTTCCGCAACTGAAGAGAAGATTACCCACGTTGTGGACACGGAGTTATTTTGTCTCCACTCATGGGCACGTTTCATCAGACACAATAATGAAA
This sequence comes from Thermoplasmata archaeon, assembly GCA_021792655.1. Taxonomy (GTDB): domain Archaea; phylum Thermoplasmatota; class Thermoplasmata; order Thermoplasmatales; family Thermoplasmataceae; genus B-DKE. The sequence continues at coordinate 2,418 of JAJYUG010000050.1, forward strand.
TACTTGGAGGAACAGAAGGGAATATGATTAAAACATACACGTTCAGGATATACCCAAACAATACACAGATCCACATGCTTGAATCCACGCTGGACACGTGCCGTAAACTCTACAATGCCATGCTTCAGCAGAGGATATGTGCCTGTGGGATGGGAAAAAAGGTCACCTATTATTCCCAGAAGAAGGAGATTCCAGATATAAAGAAAGCATTTCCTGAATTCAAGAATGTGTATTCCCAGGTTTTACAGGATGTTGCCGGAAGACTGGATAAGGCCTTTGATAATTTCTTCCGGAGAATCAAGGAGAAGAAATCTGGAAAACACCAGAAGGCAGGTTTTCCGAGATTCAAACCCATTAACAGGTACAGATCGATAACGTATCCACAATCAGGGTTCGGGATCATGGAGAATGGTCACCTGAAATTATCAAAAATCGGCATCCTGAGAATGTTCATGCACCGTGACATTGAGGGTGAGATCAGGACTGTTACAATATCAAGGGATCGTGTGGGTGACTGGTATGCTTCATTCACAGTAGAGATGGATGTTACTGAAACACACACAGAAAACACCGAACTGCAGGATCAGGCAGGAGTGGGTGCCGATCTTGGCATCACACACCTCGTGACCCTGAGTGATGGTACCTTCGTAGATACGCCTCACTTCCTTGTGAAGGCTGAAAAGCGATTGAAAATGGATCAGAGACATCTCTCAAGAAAGAGGAAGGGTTCTGCCAACAGGAACAAACAGAAGATGAAGGTTGCAAAAAGACACAGGAAGGTGAAGAGGCAGCGGGAAGACTTTGTTCACAAAGTATCCGATGATCTCGCCAGTAACTACGGTTTCCTTTCCTTCGAGGATTTGAACGTCGCCGGGATGGTGAGGAATCGCCATCTCGCAAAGAGCATATCGGATGCCTCATGGAGCATGCTTGTGCAATACACCGCATACAAGGCTGGAAATGCCGGTAAAGTGGTGGTACAGGTGAATCCGGGAGGCACGTCAAAGACATGCAGCAGGTGTGGATGGGTGAAGGATGATATGAAGCTCTCGGATCGCATCTTTCACTGCAATGATTGCGGTCTTGAGATCGACAGAGATCTCAATGCGGCAATCAACATCTACAAAAGAGGCATGAAAAAGATAGGGAGGGGCACTCCCGAATTTACGCCTGTGGAGATCGGAGCACTATCCGCAATGGCAACTCCAATCGTTGAAGCAGGAAGTCCACGGCTTTAGTCGTGGGAGGATGTCACAGGAATTCATTCCCGGCCAGCATTATGTATTCCCTTATCTTCTCCCTTCCAGATATTATTGCTTTCCTGATGTCGTATTGATCCTTTTCAATCAGGGAAAGATCAAACTTCCTGTCCTCATGGGAAACTAACTCTATTCCCCTCTTCCTCGCAAGTGCTGCAAAACCCTCTGACCGACCCCTATCCAGCCCGTGAAGGCTCCTCAGGCTCATTACCACATGCCCCCTGTCGGCAAACTCCAGGGCGTAGTCCTGATACTGGTACACGTTGGAGTCTATGGAAATTCCGTCATGAAAATCCACCCGGTCATACCTTACGTCCGGCAGACAGGATATTCCTTTTTCCCTGTAATTGGAATTCAGGTTTACCGTCACTCCGGACTTTATGAGCGCAGATTCATAATATCTCAGCAGCGCTTCAAAGTCTCCTTTCTTGTATGGATCGGTAATCTCAAGCAGCTGTCCGCCGATTCTTTCTCCCTTTTCATACAGAGATACAGTCAACCCGCTTCTTGCAGCCAGAAGTGCAGCCTCGATTCCCTTTACCCCTCCGCCCACAATTGTAACTTCGCCCTTCATGACTGCAGGGCGCCTTCCTGTGATCAATTCATAGCCAAGGTCCGGGTTCACCGCACACCTTACCTCTCCATAGTTCAGGTCCCTGCAGTTCTGGTTGCATCTGATGCAGGGCCTCAAGGGAAGCATCTGCCCAATGACCTTTTTCGCAAAATACGGGTCCGCCAGATGTCCCCTACCCACTGATACGAAATCCGACTTCTCAAGGACTCTGTCAATGTCGCTCCTGTTTGTGATCGACCCGACGACAATTGTTGTGATCTTGGGCTTTCTGGGAAGCACATTCGCAATATGAATGTGTTCGCTGTAGAACGATGCCGATGATCCCGGGGGTGCATTCCTCCCGGCTGAGAAGTGCACGTAGTCCAAGTTCCTAAGGGACTCTGCCACCCTTACTCCATATTCAGGCGGATAGCCGTCTTTGTCGTACTCCAGCAGGCTCAGCCTGATTCCCACAGCGATATCGGTCTCGGACCTTATGGCATCTATGATGTTCTGCGGAAAGAGCATCCGTTTCTCAAAGGAACCGCCATAATTGTCACTTCTCATGTTGAGAGCCGGTGATATAAATTCTTCAACAAGGTATCCATGTGCTCCGTGTATCTCTATTCCATCGAAGCCGGCACGTTCTGCGACTTTCGCGGCCCTGACAAAGTCTTCCGTGACGGAATCTATATCAGCAACGGTCATCTCACGTGCCGCTTGTCCGTTGTATTCCATCGCTGATGGCGCAAAGTTTTGTACATCATTAATCTGCGCGTTTGCCTTTCCTCCTGCATGTACCAGCTGCATGAAAATCCGGGTGTCATGCATGTGTACCCGGTCAGTGATCCTCTTCAGTTTCGGTGACATGTTCATGGAAAAAGCTCCAAGCTGGTTCCTGGATCCTCTGCTGTTGATGCTGTTCACATAAGTGTATTCCGTGATTATGAGTCCGGTTCCGCCTTTTGCCCTCTCTTCAAGGTATGCAATGTGTTCCTCACTGGTATATCCGCTAGCCTGTGCCAGATTTGATATCATCGGCGCCATAACTATGCGGTTCCTTATCCTTACCCTTCCAATGTATCCCGGATCCGTGACATCCATGATGGTTCATTTTTCTCTCGTATTTAAGCAAAAAGCTGGATCATGCGGAAGCAGGAAACGCAATGCCACGCCATGCCTGTCGGTGATAATGGGAACGTGCTGCTAAGCGACCTGCTTCTCAATTGCCGGCGCAGTGCTGAACATATACGTGAAAGCGCCTTCAGAGAGTCCGGTTATGCCCAGGTACCTTTTCAGTCCAAAATTCTTTATCACTCCCTTGGCCTCATTCATGGCTGAGAGACGTTCATCATCGGATATCATTTTCCATCTGCCGAAAATATACGATTCCTCACTGTTATTGTGATCCACAAGGATCTTGAAGTAGAGAGGCAGGTGCTCAATGACCATCCCCATCTCCCCGGACCTGTACCAGTTTACTATGTTCTGCACCATAGAATCAATCAGCCTATGATCACTTATCAACTGGTCTATCTTGGTGAAAAACCACCTCTCGTCTCCCCACCTGCCCTTCTTGAGGGTAGGGAAGAGAATCTTCTCCTCAATCTCCATATGGCATTCCTTTAGATAACTGTGAAAGTTCATGAAATCTCCTATTTCCAGATCAGGATTGAAAATTTCCCCTGCATGCTTTATGGTGAGGTGATCGATTAGGAGAACTTCGACAAGATCAGACATTGCTACCAGCACCTATATGTGTTAATGTTTTACTTATATGTAAGAAGGAAGCCTAACTTGTTATGGTAGAACTGGCTTTCATATGTGCGTGATAAGCTAAATATATTGACAGGAGATATAATAAAATGGAAAAAAACATAGATGATGCTTTAAAGATAAGGCAACTGGCGATGGATCACAATAAATTCTTTGAGGAGAGCATACCACTGATAGCGTCTGAGAACATCATGAGTCCGTTGGCCATGGAAATGCTGCTGACGGATTTCGGGTTCAGGTATGCGGAAGGACTGCCGCACCACCGTTATTACCAGGGAAACTACTTTGTGGATCAGGTCGAAGACCTCACAATTGATCTTGCGAAGCGCCTTTTCAGGGTGGATCAGGCCGATCCAAGACCCGTGTCCGGGACCGGAGCCAACACCGCAGCGATTTATGCCCTGGCAAAGCCGGGGGACAAGGTTGCTGCCCCGCCTCTTTCCGGAGGCGGGCATATAAGTGCTGCAAAGTTCGGAGCCATGGGCCTGCGTGGTGTGAACGTTGTCAACTACCCGTTTGATGTGGACAACATGAACATAGATGTAGACAGGACAATCAAGTTCAT
>JAJYUG010000050.1:6670-7989 GCA_021792655.1 Thermoplasmata archaeon
TTCGGAAAATCGGAAATGAAGGAGATAGCAGCGCTGATAGCCGACGTTGTCATCAGGAAGAAACCACCGCAGGGCATCATTAATGCCGTCAGCGAACTGAAGACGGCGCACGGAGAAATAAAATACTGCTTTGGAAAGATGAAGCCATACAGTTACATAAGGATTGCAGAGTGACATCTGCAATCCCATGCCCATGTTCCAGCCCTGATTATCAGGGAACGCCTGCATTGCGGTAAACTGCAGCGTGGTGAAACAAGCCGGAAAATGCCTAAACGCACGCCGGATCAGGCTACTGCAATATGGGCAATCTGCTTACCGACCCGGATACACAGCAAGGATTATTATCAGATAATGGATGACCCTCACCATAAGGTATTCATGGCATTAGGCGAAACTGTAAACATTGCTGACGTGGAAACAAACGGATATTCAAGAATCAGAAATCATGGAATGATTGCAAGCAACAGGACGGCCGCGCTGGTAAGCATGAACGGCACCATTGACTGGGCCTGCCTCCCAAACTTCAATTCACCCCCTGTCTTTGATTCCATTCTCGATAAGGGAAAAGGCGGGTTCTTTTCCATTAGACCTTCAGATACAACCGGCATTGTCGTGAGACAGAGCTATGAAGAATACACCAACATTCTGATAACTGAATTTCTGAGGAACAGGCAGACACTCCTCAGGGTTACCGATTTCATTCCGGCATCCGAGTATACAACGATCAATTTTCCAGAGATCCACAGGTCCATTGAAGCTCCGTATGCGGATATAGACGTTGAAGTAGGCTTCAAGCCGAACTTCAGCTATGGATCAATCACCCCAAAAATCTTCAGGAACAGGAACGGTGTAATTTTTAGAGGAAACGGGTACAGCATAGGGCTCGCCACGGATACAGTTCTTCAGGGTACCGGACCGTACGTTTCCAGTACATTCCGGATGGAGAGAGGGACTTCAAAATGGATGATAGTTCTCTACGGGATCAAGCATCTCGACCGCGTCAGCGACTACAAGTCCTATGACAGGCTGGAAGACACAGAGAATTACTGGAAGACCTGGAGCAACCAGAGCAACTACCACGGGATATTCAGGGGAAGCGTGAACAGGTCGGCACTGACCCTCAAGAGCCTCTTCTTTGAACCCACCGGCCTTATGGTGGCAGCCCCTACTGCAAGCCTGCCTGAATGCATCGGCGGCGAGAGAAACTGGGACTACAGGTATGCATGGATACGGGATACGGCATACGTCGTGGAATCACTGTCCATGATCGGGTACAAGAGGGAAGCTACAAAATTTCTCTATGATATAATGAACATGAT
>JAJYUG010000051.1 GCA_021792655.1 Thermoplasmata archaeon
GACACATTATCCGGCGGAACAAAGAGGAAGATATTTGTCGCGATGGCCATCGCATCCAATGCCGACACAGTATTCCTGGACGAGCCGACTACCGGGCTCGATCCCGTATCCAGGATGGAGGTGTGGTCATCCATAAGAAAGCTGGACGGCAACATCATCGTAACCACGCACTACATGGAGGAAGCTGAAGAACTTTCGCAGGAGGTATTCCTTGTGGACAGGGGAACCGTGATAGAAAGAGGAGAAGTGAAGGCGCTTCTCTCCCGTTTCAGCGGAAAGCTAAGGGCAGAAAGCCATGCGCCGATTGATGGAGCAGTGCAGATATCAAACACCTTCATAAAGTACATACGGAGCGGGGAGGTGGAGAAATACGCATCCATGGGATGCACCATAAAGAGGATCACGCTGGATGACATCTTCATAAACAGAGGTGTGGATGTTGAATCCTAGGTTCTCCCTCTACTTCGCGTGGTACTACGGCTTCAGGGTAATTGGCAGGGGTTCGTCCTATGTCATAGCATCCATTGCCACTCCCCTGACCCTCCTCTTCCTGGTGTTTGTCCTGTCTCACGGACAGCTTGTGGAGTACGCCGTAGTAGGAGGATTTGTGAGCCTGATTGCGTCAAATGGCCTGACAAGCGCTTCGGATGCTGCCTTCCTGAGGCTTCAGGCAAAGATACAGGACCTGTTCATAGCGACAAGCATAAGCTCCACCGATTACATGATAGGCCTAACCCTGAGTTTCCTCCTTTTCACAACTCCCGGGATAGTTCTGTATGCAGCTCTTTCACTCTTGTACCATCTCTTCACCATAGAACGCGTCCTGGTACTGGTTGCTGTGCTCTTCATGCTGGCACTGTCCACATCTGCGATCTCCTTCATAATAGCCGGTGCCATCAGGCATATAAGGAACGTCTGGGGAATAGTTGGCATTCTCTCGATAATAATGACTATCCTGCCGCCGACATACTACCCATACACTTACCTCCCCCGGTCAATAATATACGTTCTCGCAATATCTCCCGCCACCCCAGCTGCAATAATACTGCAGGGTGCCTTTGGCCTATCGCCGGAATTTCTTCCCATGATACTTGTACTTGTAGGAGAAACCATAGTTTACCTGTCTCTGGCCAAGTATTTCACGAGATGGAGAGAAAAATGATTCACCGCCGGCAAGGGCAGGATTGAAATATGTCCCAGATAAGCATGCAGCCAGGGAATAAGACTGTCCGGCTGTTTTGAGCTTGCGCCTACTCGCCGGGATATGGCCTTTCGGAACTGTTGGACCTGTGACCGCCATAGGATCTTCCCGGGTAGGAATTACGGCCATAGCTGCTGTTTCCTCCGCGCCTTCCACGGTCAAATCTTCTGTGGCTATCATTGTCCCTGCTCTCAGATCTTCTTGGCTTAAAATCAGCCATCTCCAGGGATACTTCCTGGCTTATCTGAGAGTCGAGCTCAATGCACTTCATCCTTATCTTAACCGAATGCTCGATCTCCCTGATCAATGTCATTTCATCCGGGCTGACAATGGAAAATGCCGATCCATCTGCGCCCATCCTTGCAGATCTTCCAACGCGATGGACGTATACATATGGTTCAGAGGGTGTATCATAATTTATTATGTCGGAAATCCCGGTTATGTCCAGGCCCCTTGCCGCAACGTTTGTCGCAACCAGGAACTGGGCAGTTCTCCTGAATTCCTGAAGAGCCTTTTCCCTCTGCGCCTGTCTCAGGTCGCCGTGCATCACTGTGGCTTTGTATCCCTTCCTTACCAGTGCATTGTAAAGGTAATCCGCATTCCTCTTTGTATCGGAGAATATGATGGATTTCTTTGGCTTGAATTCACTGATGTACGTGAAAAGCGTCTCGAGCTTTGCGGATCGCTTTGACATGGCATACTTATGTGAAATGGAGTTCACGGTGAGCTCCTTGTCCGCGCTTATGTTGAGATACTGCGGATTTTCCATGTATTTTTTTGACATCTTGGCTATTCGTTCAGGCATGGTTGCAGAGAAGAGCATTACCTGCTTCTCCTTTGGCATTACGGACATGATGTATTCAACATCCTCCATGAAGCCGAGGTCCAGCATCATGTCTGCCTCGTCGAGAACCAGTATCTTTGTCTGGTTGAACTTCAGCTCGCCCCTCTCCATAAGGTCTATTATCCTGCCTGGGGTTCCGACCACGATGTTCGGCTGCCTCCTGAGGGAATCGATCTGGACATTTATTGATGCCCCGCCGTAAACCAGGGTCCCCTTTAGCTTTGATCCTGCCGTCAATTTCTGCACTACGCTAAAAACCTGTATTGCAAGTTCCCTTGTTGGAACAACGATTGTGGCTGCCATCTTGTCCTTGGCAGTCAACAACTGGATTATGGGTACCAAAAATGCTCCCGTCTTTCCCGTTCCGGTCTTGGACTTCACTACTATATCCTTTCCGGCCAGAGCCAGCGGGATTGCCTTTTCCTGGACCTCAGTGGGAGTGGTGAAGTTTATCTTGTCTAGCGCTTCTTCTAATTCCTGTTTCAGGTTAAATTCTTCGAAAGTTGTCATCTTAACACACTTGTGAATAAAAATCAGAATATTGTTAATGACCCTGCTTTTATTTCTGACCTTGTATTGCAAACAAGTATATAAGTAATATTTAACTTTTTCTAACATGCATTCATTTCGCATGGCCCCGGGATCAAAGCGCTAAACCTGACACAGTCAGTCCGGCAAAGCATTGCAATGAGATTCAGATGTTCATCTTGCTCATCCCGAAGATAATGAGGCCGAAGCCGACAAATGCGAAAGTTACGGAAAGCCAGCTACTGATCTGGTGTGGTCCGATTTCAACGCTGATGGTGGGGAAGAGGTTATAGAAAAGGAAAGTAGGGACCGAGATTATGAGGAAGACGAGCCCCACTGCGATCATTAAGACCTCTTTCCTGTTTTCCCTGTACAGCGTCCTCGCCCTGGTCATGAAATTTTCCGCATGATCAGGCAAGGCCGGACACCCCCAGAAGAATGTAGGCAAAGGCAAACAGGATCACCGGAAGGGTTTTTGTCCCAACCGAAAAACTCTTTCCAATCCTGGAGGCCCCGTACCATGAGAGGATAAAGAAAACCAGGGACAGCGTGACCAGCACTGCAGATGTAACAAACAGCCCATTGAGGTAATTGGCATAATTCCCAAAGACGGGAGAAACCATGCCGGAAATAGGTTCATTGTACAGGTTTGCGATCGGCTTGATCACCAGTCCGTAGAGTATGAGCGGAACTGCAGCCACCATGTAGATTATCATGGACGTGTAGTAGGATGCCAGTGGGCTAATTTTCATTCCCGTGCAAACACCCCCTCATGCTTGAGATATACAAGAAACAGCAGTGACATGAGAATGAGGTTAAGCGAGAGCAGAACAGTCCAGATAGTTTCGTAGTTTGAGACTGCTGTAACGGCGACATACCACATACCAACCGCGATAACGAACTGTATTGCTACAATGGCATAGAGAAGCAGGCTAATTTTCATTTTTCACCAGATCCTTTTTTGCGAATCTCATTGCATACACCGTGAACACCGCCACCATGGTTATGCCCCACCACATGGCCATGGTAAGCAGGCGTGTCTGCGTTAACCCGGGCTGGGAATACCCCCACAGCCCCATTATGAAGAGCGCTATGATATAGAAAACACCGAAAACGGTTATCATCGGTCTCTCCAAAGCGCCCTTCGATTTGTAGCGATCGATGAAGGGGATGAACAGGAGCGAGATGAAGAAGAATGTGACAAGCGGCACTCCTCCGGTTGTAAGCCCGTATCCGGCAAGATCCATCAGCTTATAGACGGGCATTATGTACCAGTCCGGGAACGGTGTCAGCCCATAAAGCAGGGCGCCGTAGGCAGGGGGGAGTACCTGCATGAAAAATGCTGAAAATATCAGGATTATGGCGATGAAGATAAGAGAGGTAAAGACAGTGTAGATGAGGTTGATTGGGTACCAGGGATAATATTTCTTCACAGCCTTTTGCTCTTTTTTGTCAGAGAGGTTGAATGGACCTGATTTCTCAAACAGGAAGAAGTGCAGGAAGGCTATGAGAAGGATCAGGCCACCGATTATTGCGACGTGCAGCGCAAGAAGGTGCCCAACCGTAGACGCAGTTGAGGCATTGCCGATCAGAAGCGCTATGAGCCAGTTGGAAAGTGCGGGCATAAGCCTGCCGATGACACTTTCTTCAACAAGAAGCTCCATAACATGCAGGGCGGAAACGCCGATATATGTCTCTGACAGCAGGTACCCCAGCACTGCCTCGACATATACAAGGATGAAGAGCACCACGCCAAGGATCCACTGCAGCCAGCGAAATTTTCCCTTGTATGCCCCAACAAAGTAATTCCTGAACATGTGCACGTAGATGATTATGACCATCGCGTATGCCATGAAAAGGTGGGATGTAAGGAGGAGGCGACCGAAATACACACCGTTGATAATCTCCTGCGTCGATCCGTATGGGTTTCCCTGTTCAAAATAATAGAAAAGAAGCATCCCGGATACAGCCAGGTAAATGAGGCAGGTCATCAGGAATGACCCGGTCCAGTAATCTATCCTGAACTCCTTTTTTGTAACGGACCGGAGCGAGATTTTGTATGACCCGGGAGGCGACTCGTCCTCCTCCAGGACGTTCATCAGGTTGTAGTCATTCTTTTCTTCCATATTAATTACCAATCAATAGTTTCCCGGCCACGGGCCATTGGAGCTCGTAACGACGGTAGCCTTGTACAGTGAGCTATTTCCCTGGTACAGTGTCAGTGCAGTCCCGCCGGACAGGTTCTCCTCCTGTACCTCTGAGCCATAAGTCTCCCCATTCGGCTGCCACAGATGCGTCCTTATGACGGCATTCAGAGGATTCATCCCGGTTGCGTAGATGTAATCCGTTGCAGCATCGTATTCCAGCGTTACCTGGGGAAGGGAGTGGTTTGCGGGGCTCGGAGCCGGACCGCTGTTGTACAGGTTGTCATGCCCCTTTGTTGGATCATACTGGCTCCCATGGCACTTGCAGTAAATCAGGCCGTATGGCGGCCAGTTTTCCGGCGTGTATCCTATGAGCTTCGCCTCAAAGGGAATATTCTGAGCCGGGTTGTACCTCAAAAGAGGAGCTATGCATCCCAGGTGCTGGCATATCCCGCTGTATGCAGTAATGTCACTGTTAGGCCCCACCCCGCCCGGAATGGTGATTCCCCTCAGCCGCACAAGTATGTTGGGCTCATCCTGGAGAGGGTAGTTGAAAACCATTATGGGGTATGAACTCGTGCTCTCATTTGCATAGGGGATCTGGCTTGCAAGAATGGGATTGTCCTCCGGATCGACAAGTATGGCCCGGGGATATGATGTCAGGACTGGCTGGTTGCGAGATTCCGGTACAAAGAATCTCTCAGCCGACAGGGAACCGAGGGCAAGGGCGCCTGCGGACAACCCGAAAAGCTTCAGCAATTTTCTCTTGTCATTATCCACCTGCTCATCTTTCCTGATACTCATTATAAATCAGCTTTGCGTATTGTCTATGTACCCATCTTAGTTAAATTTTTTCCGTATTGCCGGTAGAATGGCTATTATATAGTATCGCGTACAATCTAACTGAAGTTTAATGGAAATTGCCCTTACACCTGAAATCGTCCATGCCAATGGGATCAACATGTGAGGATCAATGTTTAAAACGAAATCAAGTATATGGTGATGAGCTGAATGAGTTCCGTTAACGTATGTTTTGTCCATGCCCCGAGCATATACGATTTCAGGACGCGTGACCTAAAGGAAGGACCCATCAGCGACGTCGTTCCCTCAACTCCCGTATTTGAGATGTACCCGGTGGGTTTCATCAGCATGCTGTCATACCTCACCAGGAACGGATACTCCGCACGGATATCAAACCTGGCTGTCCTGATGCTGTCCAGCAAGAAATTCGATGCGGAGGCATACCTCAAGGGCATAGACGCAGACATTTTCGGGATAGACCTTCACTGGCTCCCCCATGTCCACGGAGCATTCGAGATATCAAAGCTCATCAGGAAAATCCATCCGGAATCCCGCATACTTTTTGGGGGTTTCTCTTCAACTTACTTCGCCGAGGACATCATGAAAAGCAACCAGAACGTTGATTTTGTCATGGCAGGCGACTTTGTGGAAGACCAGGTTATGAAGCTTGCGGAAGCTGTCGAAAATGGAAAGCCACTTGACACCGTACCCAACCTCTTGCACAGGGAAGGATCGGCAATTAAGAAAAATCCTAGATCCAAAGACCCTGAGGCTGTATCAAGGGTATTCATAGACTACAAGACGCTTGTGAGGAATTCAATAAGGTACCATGACATAAAGGGGCATCTACCCTATTATTCATGGATAACGAATCCCGTGGGAATGACAATAATACAGCGAGGCTGCCAGTTCAACTGCGGGTTCTGCGGCGGGTCAAACTTTGCGTACAGGAATAATTATTATGACATTTCGCCTGTGAAGCGGGATCCGGAAACCATTGCCCTCGAGCTTGAAGGGGTGCAGGACACCATTAACTCTCCCGTCTTCCTTGCAGGAGACATAAATGCCACTGGGGAGAAGCATTATACGGCCCTGCTGCAGGCCATAAGGGATAGAGGCATAGACCTGCCCCTGCTGACAGAATATTTCGTCCCTCCTCCAGAGGAATATTTCAGGACCTTTTCCAGGGTTGTTCCTGATTTCGCATGCGAAATATCCCCGGATTCCTCGGATCAGGGTATAAGGAAGGAAACGGGGAGGTTCTACACAAACCAGGAACTTGAAAAGTCAATACAGTACGCTGCGGATTATGGATCGAGGAAGTTTGACGTTTATTTTTCCATCGGCCTTCCCCTGCAGACAAAGGAAAGCGTCACGCGTGATGCTGATTACCTTGATTCCGTTATGAAGAAATATTCTTCAGAGAAGATGCCTGTCTACGGGTTCATATCTCCGCTCACGCCTTTCCTCGATCCGGGATCGCTATTTTATGAGATGCCGGAAAAATACGGATTCAGCATAAATGCCCACAAAATCATGGATTACTACAACCTTCTCGACAGGGGAAAGTCCTGGGAGGATTTCCTGAATTATGAGACCAGGTGGATGAGCAGGAGCGATATGGTCGAGGCTACGTACCAGTCAGGAATACGGATGGTTGAGGCTGGCAGCAGGATGGGTTATATCGACAGCGCCAGCGGCAAGAGGATAGTGAACAACATACTGAGCTACATGAACGGGGAATCATACACTCCCCAGAGCGACAAGAGCAAGCACCTTACATACCTGGTAAAGGAGATTGACTGGTCAAGGAAACACGGGATCAGCGCCTTTTCCATGATGATATTCTCATATTCCCTCTTTGAGCGGATAAGGCGGACAATCACCTGCAACTGAACCTGCCGGAATTATTTCCTCCGTTTCAATGCGACGTATATTCC
>JAJYUG010000052.1 GCA_021792655.1 Thermoplasmata archaeon
CTGGAAGAGTCTGATCAGGTAGTTGAGGAGATCAACAGCCTGAACCAGAGTCTGAGGAGCATGCTTTCCAGGAAATAGTCGGTCTGTGCTGAAAAATGCTTAGAAAGAAATCTCTTGACCCCCAGGAATATACCATCAGGGAGGCACGCATTCCCGATGCAAGGGGAATTATAGAATGCATGCAGTCCGTTATGGACGAACGTGTATTCCTTGTCAGTGAATACTACCTGCTGACAGAAAGGGGAGAGCAGGACCGGCTCAGGAACATAGAAGATCTTACCCTGGTTCTGGATTATGGATCAGAAATAGTTGGAGTTTTGACTCTCCAGAGAGGTATGTACAAGAAAAACCGCCACACAGCCTCGCTTGGTATCGCGATCAGGAGCGGTCACAGGTCAAAGGGACATGGAACAGAGCTCATAGAGAATGCCATAGAATGGTCCCGATCAAAGGGCATAGAGAAAATAGGGCTTGAGGTGTTTTCCACTAATACAAAAGCCATAGAAGTATACAAGAAGATTGGGTTCACCATTGAAGGCGTCAGGGCCAGGCAGTTCAAGATCGACGGCAATTACGTTGACGACGTTTTCATGGCTTACTGGATCACCTGAGGGAAGATTCATGTATCCCACAGATCGTATTTTTGATCAGAAATATTAGATACCGATAAAAGTATTTTAGCCAGCTTTCATTTATGAAAGCTGTGCATGCATTCAGGAGTGTCATAGGCGTTCTTGCTCTGGCCCTCGGCGTTTATCTCATTATAGTGAATTCACTGTTCATCGGAGCAGTTGCCCTGCTGTTTGGCGGTTTCATGTCGGTCACTGGATTCACGACTCCTTCCGGAAGGCAGATATCGGGAAAAATAAACAACCTTGTCTACGCCAGCTTAAGGGAAAGAGGCATCGAGAGGATCAGGAAGGGAACTTTCCACGTTAGCGAACCTGATTTTCTCAGTTCCATAGAGAAGATCAAGGATATGTTTGGAAAACAGGCGGAAATGCCTGAGCTTGGATATGACTCCCTCTTCATACACTGCCAGTCTGAGGCAGAAGCTGACAGGAACCTTTCCTACATAAGGTCTGCAGGACTCAGTGCATCCGTAATCCAGAACAAGAGAGACTGGCAGATTAAGATAGATTTTTCCCACTAAATTCGTACCAACTTTCCTGATATATGCGTGTGCAAGTAGGGGATAGCCTCATGCTATCCATAGGAGAAAAAAGCTGAAACGATCTCGTTTCAAACGCGCTTCAGCCGCTGGTAGTTGATCTGTCTAAACCTTCTCCAGGGCGATGGAGACATCTTCGATTAGATCGTCACTGTCCTCGATTCCAACTGACAGTCTCATCAAATCATCCGTAATTCCATGTCGTTCGCGTATTTCCCGGGGAATCCCGGAATGAGTCATCAGTGAGGGAACCTCTATAAGTGATTCAACTCCTCCTAGGCTTTCCGCAAGTGATATGTATTTCAGGGAGCGTACAAACCTGTTCACACCATCATTATCGGCGTTGAGCCTGAAAGAGAGCATACCTCCGTATCCACTCATCTGCTTTCTGGCAATATCATGGTTTTCATGTTCTTCAAGTCCCGGGTAGTAAAGTTTCCTGACTTTTTTACTGTCTTTGAGATAAGAGACAATTTCAGTTGCGTTTCTCTCATGTACTTTCATCCTTACAGCAAGAGTCTTTATTCCTCTCATTGTGAGATAACTGTCGAATGGAGACATCACTGCTCCCATGGCATTCTGGTTGAATTTTAACTTATCAAAAATGTCCGGAGTGTTGGTGATCAACGCTCCTCCCAGGGAGTCGCTATGTCCGTTAATATACTTTGTCGTGCTGTGCACCACGACATCAGCACCAAGCTGCAACGGGTTCTGGAAATAAGGAGTTGCAAAGGTGTTGTCCACGGCGACAATTATTCCATTTTTTTTCGCTGCTCTTGACACCTCCTCTATATCTACTATCCTGAGAAGTGGGTTGGATGGAGTCTCAAAGTAAATCATTTTTGTGTTATTTGGCATGGATTCCAGTGGAACTGTTTCTGTCAAATCCCTCAGTTCATAGGTGATTCCCAGGCCCGACAGAACAGTCCTGAACAATCTTTCGGTTCCACCATATAGATCATCAGAGGCTATTATATGATCTCCGGTCTTGAGCAGCGAAAGAAAAAGGGTTGTTTCAGCTGCAAGTCCTGCTGAGAACACGAGACCATATTTTGCATTCTCCAATGATGCAATTTTATTTTCAAGGGCCATCCGCGTTGGGTTCCCACTTCTGGTATATTCATAACCTTTAGTTGGTTTTCCAGCTTCTTTTCTGGCAAAGGTAGTAGATAGGTGTATGGACGAAACCACGTCACCAACCCCGTTTATGGTATCCGGTTCTTCCCCAACGTGTATAGATTTAGTTGAAAACTTCATCAAAACTCACTCCATGAAGCCGTTTTGCCTCATCCAGTTATCGTTGTAAATTTTACTTAGGTATCTGTAACCGGAATCGGGGAATATCATCAAGATGTTTTTATCTCTGTAAGATTCGGAAATTTTCAATGCTGCTGCCAGTGCAGACCCAGAGGAGCCTCCGGCGAATATCCCCTCTTCCATTGCCAGTCTGCGTGACATGAGAAAGCTCTCCCTATCATTTACGGGTATAATGTCATCTATAACCGAGAAATCGACCGCGTTTACCAGATAATCCTCTCCTATTCCCTCAACTTTGTATACATGCGGCGTTATCATCTTTCCAGTCTTGAAGTAACTATAGAAGACCGATCCCTCGGGGTCGACACCTATAACCCTTATGTCAGGATTCTTTTCCTTCAGGTACTTCCCAATTCCGGATATGGTACCGCCTGTACCTATCCCTGCCACAAGTATGTCTATTTCTCCATCCATCTGGTTCCATATTTCTGGGCCTGTCAATGTGTAATGAGCCTCAATGTTATCCGGGTTATTGTACTGATCCGGGTAGTAAGCATTACTTTCAGTTGCTATCCTTCTGGCAATGCTGTAATAACTCTCCGGCGAGTCGTAGGGCACGTCAGTTTTTGTCACAACAACCTCTGATCCGTACGCTTTCATCAGGTTGATTTTCTCTTCGCTCATTTTGTCAGGAATCGTTATCGTACATTTGTAAGATTTCACCGCGGATATCATCGCGATCGAAGCGCCCGTGTTGCCCGACGAATTTTCTACTATGGTATCGTTAATTTTTCCAGCTTTTTCAGCCTTTTCGATTATATATTTGGCCATTCTGTCCTTCACGCTTCCGCCAGGGTTAAAAAATTCCAGTTTTGCAAAGAGTCGGTTTCTAGGGCCACCAATTCTGTTTATCTTCACAATGGGCGTGTTACCAATGGTTTCAAGTATGTTTTCATACACTTTCACGGTATCCCCCCGATATGCTTAGCCTTTGCACGGATTATAATCCTTGCTCAGGTGCAAGCCTTGCATAAATCACAATGTTATTATACAACAATAATGAGTCATTGAACAGCAAAGAACACTTTCTCAAAGTGATTATTTCCTCTTTAGTAGGTTTAAAAAATATGTGTGATTTTTCCTATTTTTCGCCAGGATTAATCTCCGCCAGCTTGGACCAATTCCTGTATTTTTTTTCTATGTAGTAATCAAGACTATATTTGCTTGTTCCAAAGGCGCCGTTTATCAGTATGAGCAGAAGAAATACAAGCACATAAATTATGCTTGTGCCTATATCGGTCGCACCGTATATGTAAAAACCGCCGAAACCCTCTGGTACGGACCAGATAAAGAAGCTGAAGATTGCCCCAAGGAAATAGACTATTTTCCTCAAGAAACCAAGTAGTATTGCGAACGCAAATAGAGTCTCAACCAAAGCAATAAGCAATGCAAACAGGTACGGATCATGGGACGTTACATTGATCCAAAACTGAAACCACGGCATCATCCAGGAAGGCTGCTGAATCATTGAGCTCTGAATCATGGATTCGAACCCACTGAAGAATGCGGGTTGCCATTTGAGCCATGCATCAGCGAGCCATACCACCCCAAACAGAACGCGCATAATCACTTTATATCCGGCCATATTCCTTACAAACCAGTTTCCATTTACCATGGCATTCATTCTTTGATTCAAGTTACACCACTCCTCTTTCATATTTCTGGATAAGCTTTGATACGTTGTGTCTCAACAGAAGTGAATTAAGAACCACGGATGTGGAACTCATCCCCATGGCAAGTGCTGAAAGTATGGGCAGAAATGAATAGATCGATAGGCCAAACAGTGGGACAAGTACCCCTCCGGCTACGGGGATTAATGCAGTGTTGTAACCAAACGCCCATCCAATGTTCTGCTTGACCTTCCCTATGGTTTTTTTGCCTATGATCTTGGCATATACCACATCATTGAGATCGTTTTTGAGGAGTATGATGTCTCCACTCTCCCTTGCGATATCGGTGCCCGAACCCATGGCAATTCCGACATCGGCTGTTTCCAGAGCCACAGTATCGTTGATTCCATCTCCAGTGAAAATTACGTAATCCCCTGCTGCCTGATATTTCCTTATTATTTCTGATTTGTCTGCAGGAAGCACCTCGGCGTGAATATCATCGATTCCAAGCTGGTTTCCCACCCTTCTTGCTTCTTCCATGGAGTCTCCGGTTATCATTGAAGACCTAATTCCCATGGATCTGAGGCCTTTTATGGCGGAAACGGCATCCTTCCTGATGACGTAGGAAAGTGAAATGAACCCCCTTTCCTCGTTATCAACATTCACTGATACGGTCGATCCCCCTTCCTTCTTTGCTCTTGAGACCCTGATTTCCTTATCATTTACCCTGCCTGTAATCCCTACGCCGGGAATCTCCTTAATTTCCGTCGCTCTGAATAGAGGGATCTTCTTGTTCTCGGCCAACGCAACTATGGCTCTTGCGATTGGATGGTTTGAAGCTGATTCAACAGAAGCCGCTAGTGCAATAATGTTTTCCTCAGAGCCGCCAGGAGAGACAGAAATTCCTGTAACCACAGGATCCGGCTCGGTAAGCGTTCCGGTCTTGTCAAAAACGGCCCGCGTTGCTTTTGACAATCTATCCAGCGCACTTGCATTCTTCACTATTATGCCGTTCTCAGAAGATACGTTGGACGAGATAAGTAGAGTAATTGGTCCAGCAAGGCCAATGGCACATGGGCAGGCGATAACCACGACTGAAACAAAAGCAAGGATGCCTATTTCAAGCGCCAGCGGATATCCTACGCTTGAAAGATAGAAGTACCAGAAAAGCGAAGCCACAAGAGCGGATGAAATAACGACGGGAACGAATACCGAGGAGAAAACATCGGCAATTCTCTGAACTTTAACCCGGCCGGAAATCGCTCTCTGTATGAGTTCATATATCTGACTCACCGTGCTGTCTTTTCCGGTCCTGATTACGTTTATTTGAATAACGCCGTTAAGGTTCTTAGTGCCCGATGCCACAACCTGACCGGCGGACTTCAGAACAGGCTCCTGCTCTCCAGTGAGCGTGGATTCGTCCACCTCGCTCTTGCCTTCATATATTATTCCATCGACCGAGATAACCTCGCCAGGCTTTACTAATATTTTATCGCCCGGTCTTATCTCATCGGTCTTCTTGTCAGTGATATCACCAAGGTTGCCGATGTAGTGGACAACGTTGGGTATCATTCCAATTAGCTTGCTGGCTGCTCTGTTTGCCTTCACCTTTGTGAGGTTTTCAATGAAATTACCTGTTAAAATAAGTGTCACAATGAAAGACGACGCATCAAAATACACCTCGGAAGGTGGAATTGAGCTTGGTCGAGCGATTGTTACATAGGCGGAGAACACGAATGCAGTAAGGGTTCCCAAGGAAACTAGCAAATCCATGTTTGCCGATCTGCTCTTTAATGCATGATATGAACCCTCATAGAATCCGTAGCCAGAATAGAATTGGACAGGCAACGTCAGGATGAGGAGAAGGTAATTCAGGTAAAAAATAGAATGTGAAAAACCATACGTGATAACTATAACCGGAATAGAAAGTGACCACCCAACAATCAGTCTGCGCTTGAGCTTCTTGGCTTCGGTCTCAGGAGATGCGTACTTGTGCTGGCATGTTTTTGAGCAGAAATAGTATTTCTGACCCTCAACTTCTAGGAAAAGATCAGAACTTTCCGGGACATACATTCCGCAGACGGGGTCTGTAGGCATATAAATACTCCTTACCTGCTGTGCTTGAGTGGATTCTTGTCGAATTCTTCCTTGCATTTGCTGCTGCAAAAGTAAAATTCCTTGCCCTGAAATTCGCTTACAAATTCCGTATCTTCTCTTACTTTCATCCCACAAATTACATCTTTTTTCATAATCCACGCTCCTCATTCAGCAACAATTGTGCTCAAGGTTGTGATGAGCTTCTTCGCTCCGAGTATACTTGCCAGGATTGGCATCAAAACTTGTCTTGCACTCATCGCTGCAGAAATAGTATTTCATCCCTTCGTGCTCGCTTACTATCTTCCTTTCTTTTATCTTCATCCGGCATACAGGATCAACTGTCATTTCCATGTTCAAAGCATTCTGGAATTGTTATTAAATGTTTGTTATACAGAATGTATTTATAATGCTCCATAATTTATCGACATGAAAAGAAATGTGACGGAAATTGAACAAAGATTGATACACATATTGAAAAAAAATTCCAGAAAGAGTTTGATTGATATAGCCAAAGAACTTGGTGTCAGCAGGATTACTGCAAGAAAGGTGTTTGACTCGGTCATCCAGGCAGGAAAGATCAAAAAATTTACAATCGTGCTTAACGAAGATGAGAAAGATCTTGCCATAGTGCATACGAGAGGGATTGAAAATTTACCAAACGATCTCGTAATTGAGAGTTTCAGGCTTATTGACAATACGTACATCGTGGTCATGTATTATGAAAATCTCACAAAGACTGAGGGGATTCCCATAATTAGTGTCAAAATAGCGACATCCAGGACCTTAAGTGAAAGTATAGGAAGGACGGAACATTTTCATTGTGACTATTGCGGTAAAGAAATGAGTGGAATACCGATTGAGGTTGAATCACAGGGAAAAACTTACTATGCATGTTGCCCTAACTGCGAGCGTGATCTCAGGAAGAGAAAAGGAGATCTGGCAGATAAGTCCACAATGCATAATTAATGCTCCTTACGATCATCTGAGCAGAAAACCAACTCCTTCGGGGAGGGGATGAATCCAAAGCAATTTCATGGAACTGAAGTATTGTATACAATACTTTTGCATTTATCCGGAAAACAGCCATGATTTGAGGTTTCTCTTGAGAATCAGGATCTCCTGAATAGATCC
>JAJYUG010000007.1 GCA_021792655.1 Thermoplasmata archaeon
ATTGTCATTTCTTGAATCAAATCATCTCTCGGAATTTGATAAAAAACAATTTATAGCAAAAAACTATGGTAAATGGCATTGAAAAACTGGGAATATCCCGATATTATATCCGGGCTTGTGAGGAAGGGGCAGCCATTTGTCGTCGCTACTGTGGTCAGGGTATCAGGGTCATCCATAGGTAAACCCGGCTTCAGGACCGTGATCTCATCTGACGGAAAGATTCTATATGGAACACTGGGGGGAGCGTGCCCGGACTCTGCAATAATAGAGAAAGCTAAGCAGGTACTCGAGAGCGGGGAAGCAAGGACAATCAAGGTTTTCCTTGAGAGCACAAAGGAAGCGCTTGAAGGGCTTGCAATAAACAGGGACGATGAGATACACGTCGAAACTTTCTGTGGCGGGGTCATGGACATCTTCATGGAACCATTCATGCCATCGGATAGGCTTGTCATAATCGGCCAGGGTGGGAAAGACGACATAGAGAATGCACTGGTGAAACTCGGAAAGATGGTTGATATGGAGGTCGTGGTGATTGATCCAAATCCCGTTCTGGACTCCAAGCCGGATGTTCTCGTGAATTCCATGAACAATCCCGTGGGTGAGTTCAGGTTTTCCGCTGATGATTATATTGTGATCCTCACCAAGGGGGCAAGCGATATAGATGCTCTCGAGGCTTCATCGAAGTCAGGTGCCAGGTACATCGGAATGCTGGCCAGCAGGAAGAGAATCAAGGCGGACTTTGAAATAATCGAAGCAAAAGGGGTCTCGAGGCAGTTCATGGAGTCAATCCATGCGCCAATCGGTGTGGATATCGGTTCAGTCACGCCAGAGGAGATCGCCCTGAGCATAATTGCGCAGATAATTTCAGTCAGGCGCGCCCACCAACCAGCCAGCTGAATTTATAGATGTAAAGGCCGACCGGATGCGTGGGATAAATATTCAGTTTAAGATTCCAGTAATATAAGGGATTATCACTGGGAGTCTTTGCCCTTCAACCCCTTCTTTATTAATTTCATTTCTTTCTTCTTCTGCTTCATCTCTCCATTGTAGATTTTTTTCTGAAGCTTCTCCCTTTCTTTCAGCACTCTGCCCTCAAAGTATTCCTTTCCACCAGCAACGGACCAGAAAACTCCTTCTATATCCTGTCCAGTCTTCTTTCCCATCTCTTCCATAACGTCAAGCACGCTTTTGTTTATTTTAACCTGTATTTCAACGTCTTCAGCCATACAAATCTCCAGTTAAACATTAATTATCAGCTTATAATATTTTGCTGGCTATTTTTAGACAGACTTAATATTCTTTTCTGCTCGTTTCATTTTATTAGATCACCGGTGAAAGGTTTAACAACATCCTAAAAATCGGCCAGGGTGAGAACAGAGGACATTGAAAAGTCACAGGAATACTTCACCTCAACGGTTGCCTTGGTTACCGCTAAGAGCAGAGAGGTAGCAAATGTAATGTCAGCTGAGTGGTCGCTCAGGGTGTCTCTTGATCCCTTCCTTATGGCAGTATTTGTCGGATACGAGAGAGGTACATACGACCTTATCAAAGAGTCTGGAGAGTATGGTCTGAGCTATTGCTCTGATCAGCAGGGAAATCTTGCACACGTAGCTGGAAATAATTCCGTCAGGGACGGGAGCAAATTTAAACTTGCGGATTTCAGGACATTCAAACCGAAACGCATCAATGCTCCGTTGATTGACGGGGCGATATCCAATTTCGAATGCAGAGTGATCGATGAATTCAAGGTTGGGGATCACGCTGCGTTCATTGGAGAGGTACTCACTGCCTACTATGATGATTCAAAGAATCCCCTTGTATTCCACGGAGGTAAGTTTTTCCATCTAGGAAGGCAGATATCAAAATCATGAAAAATTTTTCTGATTACAGGTAAAATGCATCCATCATCAGAGTCTTTTCCTGGAAAAGCTAAAGATGGCTGTAAGAGTGCGAGGGGAGGGATTTGAACCCACGAACCCCTAAGGGACAGAATCTTAAGTCCTGCACTTTTAGCCAAGCTTAGCTACCCTCGCAGTGTATCGGTTTATAGTTCAGGAATATATTAAAAGTGCTGAAACTCGATGATTGATACGAAAGTGTCCTGTCTGGAGAATTGAATGTGGGAGAATAACTGATTAACTGGTAATGTAAATTTTTCCTGTAATACGCGTATATAGATTTATTATAAATCAAGTTAGGAATTCTCAATGGGACTTTTTAATATTTTTTCCATACTTTGTAAATGAAGCCGATCAGATTGCCTTACTGATGAACAATATAAAAAATGATACTACCAGACTTCCAATTAGGACTATTAAAAATTCCTTAAGACTGACATGAGGGCCCTTCATTTCAATAAAATCATGCTTTGCAAGATAAGAATTTTTCCCCGGGAAAACGGCGAATTTTTAGCAGAACCACAGAGAAATTATTGAATATCAGCAGAGTCTGCAAAATTTTAACCCGTGCTAAGTTATGATGAGCCCATTCCTTGGTCAAATCGTCGCAGGAAATCTTGACCTTTTTATTGAAAGAAATGGAATTAGGCAAATGTGACCTCCTCTCACAGCTTTCGCAGGTAGCCTCCCACTTCAAAGGTTGCTGGCGGAATCTCCATGGGCTCGAATTCCCCTCGGCCCGAAGGTACTCTGTCCCTCATGCTAAGCCATCTGACTACACGGATGCAGGAACGCATGAAGAAATATGCTATCTGACCTGTTTCACTTCTGTCTGCCAGCGGACAATGCCATGTGCTGAGAGAAATAATAAAGTCTCGCTCGCTTTCATCCACTCTCTTGCGACAGGGGAATTCCTGCTCGCAAATGTTAAATTAAAAGTCTGCATAAAGAGGATATGGCTATTCCGGGAAATTTTCCAGATCAGGGTGAGCTGGTTGAGTTTGAGACTGATGACGAACCGAAGTGGGTAACTGTCAAGCTGAAAGATGGATCCGTTATACAGATAAAAATGGAAATTGTTGCCATAATGCGGAATGGCAATGACGTCAACACGGGACTTCCGCTGTACATGGTCCAGGCCACAAACATTATTCGGGTACTAAAAGTTCCCAAGGAACTGATATCAAAGAAGAAGCAGGAAGAGAGCAAGGGCCAATCGCTATACAGGTAGTGATCCTGCAACCGGATAGCGCAACTCACTATTGATCAGAAATGATTTTTAATCACTTCGCCTTACTTTAACTGTGGATTCAAGAGACCGGCAAATTCTCGAGATCCTGAGGCAGAACTCAAGATACACCAACACCGAGATAGGCAATATGATCGGTGTGTCAGAAGGGACCGTAAGGAAAAGGATCGCTAGGATGATCTTCTCCCACACAATCAAGAAATTCACCGTTGAGACGTCAAATGACGGAGTAGACGGCATCGTGCTTGTCAGGGTAGACCTGAAGAAAGCACAGCATGTCATATCCGAGATCAAGAAAAAATATTCGGAGATCTACGAATTTTCAGGAAAGATAGATATTGCTGTGGGAATACATAGCACCAGCCTTTCTGAACTTAACAGCGCGGTTGACGCTATTCGAACGCTGGATGGAGTAAAGAGCACTGACACCCTCATACGCTTGACCTAGATAATTTAAGGCTTCCCCAGGTTATTCTCTGGATCAAACTTCTCAAAAAGAGGCTCGTGCAAGTTACCCCGTGCGTTAATGTTAAATATGAAATCAATCTAATCATTTGAGGGACTACAATGGCTGAAGAAAACATAATATTCGTTGGGAAAAAACCAACAATGAACTACGTTCTGGCAGTTGTCACACAGTTCAACAGCAATAACCTTGACAAAATCACGATCAAGGCCAGGGGAAAGGCAATAAGCAAGGCTGTTGATATAGCAGAGATAACCAGGCACAAATTTATCCAGACTGCTAAGTACGACAAAATAAACCTCGAAACCGAAGTCCTGCAGGGTGAGCACGGAGAATCCAACGTCTCTTCAATCGAAATTACCCTCAAAAGACAGTAATAATATACTATTTCTCCTATTTTGGTCCTTAGTATCTCTTTCTGCAAAGTGTTATATTTATTTTTGCCATATCCAAAGACTCTGGTTTAAATGAAGGATTTCTATGAATGGCAGACCGGTCTGAGCGGGAAGATTGAGGAGGTGAACGAAACCCTCCTGAAGAACATCTATACAGAACAGGATGAACTTTATGAAATGTCAAGGTACACCATTGACGCCGGCGGAAAGCGTTTCAGGCCCCTGCTTACAATCCTTTCTTTTGAAATCAGCTCAAGGGAGCCATACCAGAAAATCTTGGAACTATCAGCTGGCTATGAACTCATACACACTGCAAGCCTGATTCACGACGATATCATAGACGGGTCTTCACTGAGAAGAGGAAGGCCGACTGTAAATGCAAAATACGGGATCAACGATGCAATTGTTGTCGGTGACTACCTTTTTGCAAAAGCCTATGAACTGGGGTCAAGATATGGTCCAGCCGTATCTAAGATAATGGCTGATGCAGCAAGCTTGCTGGCAGAAGGGCAGATACTAGAGGCTGTGAACCTTGCAAACCTCTCAATGAGCGAAGATACTTACTACGAGATTATCAAAAAGAAGACCGCCATGTTTTTTTCTGCTTGTGCTCTTGGCGCTACCCAGGTGGCAGGGGCTGACCCGATGACAAGGAAAAACCTGACGGATTTCGCTTACAATCTGGGAATGGCATTCCAGATTACCGATGACATAATAGACATCGTCGGGAACGAGCAGAAGATGGGCAAGCCGTCCTTTGTTGATCTCGAGCATAATGCGATCACACTTCCGGTCATAGTGGCACTGAAACAGGGGACTGCATCTGACAGTGCAAAATTACGCCAGATACTCACGGAAGGTTCAGTAAACGAGGACGATAAAGACATCATGAAGGATATACTCGTCAGGTCTGAGTCCATAGACTACTCCTTTTCCATAGCCAAGAAATATACTGAAAATGCGCTTAAATCCCTGCAGATGACCGACAGGTCAGCCGATCTGGATCTTCTTGTAGACCTTGCAACTATCGTTATAGACAGAATCAGCCAGCTGGAATAAGTCGATGCTGACGGGCAAAATCAGGCCAATTCTATCACCTGTTAAGCATCCAATAGTAAAGTAGAATTACGCAGGAACGATTACAAAGCTATGTCAAATAGTGATAATTTCAGGAAAGCAGTTTTAAAAAAACTCGGCCTTGCGGAGGAAAACTCCGGGGTATTTTCTGACCACTGGCACGAGTATAATGAAAAAGATGCAGTTGAGTCATACAGCCCAATAGACGGGAAACTCATAGCAGCCGCTTCATCAGCTTCCCCTGAAGACTATGAACAGGTTCTGAAACACTCCATAAAGGCATACCACGAATGGCTGAATATTCCAGCCCCAAAGCGCGGCGAGATAATAAGGGAAATCGGCAATGAACTGAGGAGACGCAAAGCCGACCTCGGAAACCTTGTAACGCTTGAGGTCGGAAAGACTGAGAGCGAGGGGCAGGGAGAGATACAGGAAATGATCGACGTAGCTGATTTCTCGGTGGGTCTATCCAGGCAGCTTTACGGGCTTACAATGACAAGTGAAAGGCCAAAACACAGGCTTTATGAGCAGTGGGTTCCCATCGGCCCCATTGCCGTGGTCAGTTCCTTCAACTTTCCCTCGTCTGTGTGGTCATGGAACGCCTTTGTTGCTGCAGTAACCGGGGATACAGTGATATGGAAACCCTCATCAAAGGCGCCGCTTACTGCGATAGCGGTCATAAAGGTAATTTCCGGAGTGCTCGATCGACTCAAGGCTCCGCAGATCTTCTCTCTTTTAATTGGCGGCGGCTCCGTAATCGGTGACAGGATCGCCACCGATACACGCGTTTCTCTAGTTTCCTTTACAGGATCTATTCCCGTTGGAAAGACCATAGCCGTGAAGGTCGCCGGCAGGTTTGGGAGGACAATCCTTGAGCTTGGCGGTAACAATGCAGCGATCGTATCGGACAAGTCAGATATGGATATGGCGCTCAAAGGTGTTGTATTCGGCTCCCTTGCAACGGCAGGACAGAGATGCACAAGCACCCGGAGAGTCATAGTGCAGGATAGCATATACGATGAATTTACGTCTCGTCTCAAAAAAGCTTACTCAACGGTCAAGATAGGGCCGCCGGATATGAAGGGAGTACTTGTCGGGCCGCTTATTGACAGCTCAGCTGTAGATACCTTCCTCTCAGCCATAGAAGAGGCAAAATCTGAAGGCGGTAGGCTGATCTACGGCGGAAATGTCAGGAAGATCGAAGGTTATGAGGGAGGGTTTTACGTTGATCCGGCTATAATAGAGGCAACTGAGCAGATGGATATTGTGAAGAAGGAAACCTTTGCCCCGATACTTTATGTCTTCAGGTACAAGGCAATGTCAGACGCCATAAGGATTCACAACTCTGTGCCCCAGGGTCTTTCATCTGCCATATTCACATATGATCTCAGGGAGGAGGAAATGTTCCTCGCTGCGACCGGATCGGACTGCGGGCTTGCCAATGTCAACACCAGTACAGCCGGAGCCGAAATCGGCGGGGCATTCGGTGGAGAAAAACAGACTGGTGGAGGACGGGAGAGTGGAAGTGATTCCTGGAAATCATATATGAGACGACAAACCGTGACGAAGAACTGGGGGAACGACATACCGCTTGCGCAGGACGTCAAATTTGATATATGATTACTGGTAATACTTTTATCAATAATACTCTTTAATGTTTTCATAATACATTTTATAACTTGGCGGCCAGGAACATTACAGAGATCAATTTCATCAAGTCATTCGAGCTTGTACCGAAGAAATCTTATGGATATCCGGAAGCAACGGATGCTCTCGACATGATGGAAGGAATATCAAATGTTATTACTGCACCGGAAAATCCCATGGGCATGCCCGGGATCGATCCGCTGATGGTTCTTTATGCTGCTACACACGGCAGGAACATAATACCGGTGCCCCACATTACACCACGCGACAAGAACAAGCTCCACATTCATTCTCAGGTGCTCACTGGCATGAAATTCGGCATAAACCATTTCTTTGCCATCGGCGGAGATCCAATTCACAAGACGATGGAGTCGAGGGAAGTCAGGGAGCTCGATGTGGTTGGCCTCATCAGGGCAATCAAGGATAGCAAGGGGTACTCCAGGGACTTTTCCTCAAGCAGCGATGTTATGGTAGGGTCATCATTCAATCCGTTCAGGGGTGCAGAGGAGGATATAGTCAACGCCAAGATTGGCGGTGGATCCGGGTTCTTCATAACACAGGCATTCTACGATTCCTCACTCCTCAAGAGGGATTGGATCAGGAAAAGGAATTTCAAACTCATCGCCGGCTTCATGCCCATACAGAGGGAAAGCCAGATAGAATTCATGAAAAAGCTGGGGGCAAAGATACCGGAAGAGACAGAGAAGAGAATTCTTGGGGCACAGGATATGGTACAGGAATCATCAAGAATCATAAAGGAAATAGCTGACGATCTTGAGGGTTACATAGACGGTATCCACATCATGCCCCTCGGAAAGAATAAGATAGCAAAGGACATTCTGGAGAGTTTTTAATATGAAGATAGAGACGCTTATTTATGGTATATATCCTAAGAGTGAAGAGCTTAGACGAAGCATCAGCAAGTATGAACGGGAGAAGATCGGGACACCTGAAATCGTAAAGGAGTTCGAAAAGGAGAAGAATGAACTCATAGAAAGGTTCAGTTCATCCGGAATCTCATATTTTTCAGATCCTGTATTGAACTGGTACGACATCTTCAGGCCATTCTCATTGATGTTCACCGGATTCGAGCTTGGACAGCTTACAAGATACAAGGAGACCAACACATTCTATCGTCTCCCGGTTGTACACGATGTGGGTGACAACACAATCCTGTATGACAGGATCCTTGAAGGAAAGGAAAATCCGCCGGCTGACCTGTTTTCTTCATCAACAGCTAGTGGGCACCTGGCATTTTTCCCCGGCGCCCATAGCTTTTATGCAATGTCAGATATACGGAGAAATATTTCAGAAGAGGAGTTTTCAGCATTTGTTATAAAGAATTACATGCAGATAATGAAGAGATACGGAATGAGAGGCGCAGTCATTTTTGACCCGGTGGAATACGGCGATGCTTCGCTGTCACCGCTGAATCCGTTGATAGAGAAATATCCCATTTACTTGGTCACCACGGGAAAGCTATCAAAAAAGAACTTTGCAGGACTTAATGGAGATCTGGCCTCGATCATTTCAGACCAGATGCCTGGAAATATTAAGGTTGCCAGTGAAAACAGCAGGGTCCCCGGAATAAAGGCAATAGATGCCAGAAACACACTGATGGAATCAGCTGAAGAACTGAGACACCTGGTCTCCAGGATCGGTGAGGATGCCCGCGTTGATAGGATCATAGTTGCAAATAGCGAGAGCTTTGATTTCCTGCCAAGGCAGATTGCAGACAGGAAGACAGAAGTAATGGCGGAACTGGGTGAGTGATATGGCCGGAAAGAAACTTGAAACACAGGAAATAGGAAGCTTCAGGAAACCTGAATACCTCAGCAGGAAATTCCACACAGGCAGTGAGGGTGAGGTTGAGCCGCTCAAGGAAAGGGCAACTATTGAAACGCTTCAGCTCTTCAACAGAGCTGGCCTTGAGAATATAGGAGTTGGTGGAGAGATGTTCAGGTGGGAGATGTATGAGCATTTCGCCCAGTACATAACGGGCCTGAAGTTCTACGGTATGGTAAGATCCTTTGACAACAGGTATTACAAGAAGGGCAGCATTGTTTCTGAACTGCGCAGAACTTCAAGTCTTCACGGAGATGAGCTGGATTTCCTCCTGAGGAATTCGAAAGGAGAGATAAAGCTCCCCATAACCGGTCCTTACACAATGATGGACTGGTCGTTCAATGAACACTATAAGGACAGGGACGAAGTGGCTGTGGCCTTCGGCAGAATACTGAACGAGGAGATACGGGACCTCAAGAAAAGATGGGATATTGCCAGGCCAGGTGAAAAATTCCAGGTGCAGATCGATGAGCCTGCTACCACTACCCATCCTGCGGAAATGGATACAGTCGTTGAATCCATAAACAGGTCAGTGGAGGGGATAGGAGGGGCAGAATTTTCTCTGCACGTATGCTACAGCAAGGATTACCGTGTTCTATATGATCGCGTGCCTGAAATGAAGCTTCAGGGGCTGAACCTAGAATACGCTAACCGGGACAAGATTGTCACCGGGACAGGCGACTCCGATCGGCCCGGTTATAATGACATAAGATACTTCGCGGAGATCGAGGACAGAAAATTTCTCGGAGTCGGGGTAACGGATGTGCACATTGACGAGATCGAGCCAGTGGAAGTCATAGAGGACAGGATAAAATACGTTCTGGGCATAATCGATGATCCAGAAAGGATCAAGATTAATCCGGATTGCGGACTTAGGACAAGAAGCAGGGAGATCGGGTACGAGAAGCTCAGGAACATGGTAATCGCCAGAGACCGTGTGGTGGAAAAACTCTAGAACTTCCACCTGTCCTTCTTACCGGCCACTGTCCAAAGCAGCACGGCTAATATGAACGCTGTACCACCAATTATAACCAGGTTTGCAATGAGGAAAACAGGATTGCTGTAGGATACTGTAACATAATTTGTCGAATATCCTGACCCGTCGTTGAGATGTATGGACAGGGCAACATAATATGTATTACCAGGGTAAATACCCGTGAAGAACATTGAATTCTGGCCCTGATTGTAAACAATTACGTTGTTTACGGTCCCGGGTCTGAAGGACGTAGTGCTTGAGACGCTGACCTCATAGTAGGAGAAGTCTGTGCCGGAATATGGGCTCCACTGGAGATATAGGGTGAAAAACAGCAGGGGAAAATACTTCTCTATATTGAGGTTGAAATGGAAGACCTCAACGTGAACTGGACTCAACCTCTCAGGTATGGTTGCGTTCGTAGAGACGATCAAGGTTACGTTTGCTGACATATACAGGTCCCTTCTGTAATTCAGCGTATGGTTGCCGACTGGCGACTGGACTGAATATACCCCTGACGAATTGGTGAAGGAAAAGAATGTTGTATTGGACACGGACACGTTTACACCCTGCAATCCGAAGCCAAAGTTGTAATCGCTCACTGTACCAGATATGATCGGGTTTTTGCCGGATTCTGTCAGATCGATCTGTATGGACTGGTTTTCTGCCGGAAGGAGTGACAGATTAAGGTAATATGGGATATAGCCGGTGCTGCTGACAGAAATATTCGCCTTACCAGGAGCCAGTGTCACGGTATAAATTCCATTGTTCCCGCGTAAGTGGTTGCCGTTGGCCTCAACCGTTGAGTTTCCCTGGAACACGAAGATGGAAAGGTTGGCATATACCGGCTGCATGGTTATGGTGGCGTTCTGTCCGGCGGTGAATCGAATGGTATTGCTGTAAAAGCCGTTCCCGGAAAGTTCAAGCTGGTTGGTACCATAGATGGCACTGACAGTTGTTTTGTCCGGCCCCACTGGTACGGTGCCGTAAAAATTGTCCAGGATACCGGAAAACACAGGACGGTATGTTGCAGTGTAATATCCCTTAATTGTTATGTTAGTACTGAACATGGAAGGTATGTAGATAGTTCTGTACACGTAGATTGGATTGATAGTTGCGGTTATATTATAATATCCTCCTGTGGTAAAAGGATAGGAGTTTCCGCTAATCGGTCGGCCGTTTACCTCCCAAGATGGGCTTCCGCCGCTGTTCAGTGCAAAAGTTCCAGTAATCCCACCATTATAAGCCAGGCTGTATAATATGGAAGTATCCGAAATCGCGGTCCCTTTTATGAAGTGGTTGTACCCATTTACTGTGTATGAAACGTTATACTGTGACCCATAACGCGACAGCTGGATGGAGCTGTAATTCTGCTCGGAGGGAATCTGGCTGTACCTTTCCATATAAACGCTGGAAACTGGATCGGTGTTTGACCCGTTTGCGACAGTTACGTTGGAAAAGTATGCGCCTGCGAGGTTTGTAAGGTTGTACTCGGAACCAGTGATCTCTGCGCCGAACGCCGCATGATAGTCCCCGGCAAACGAGAGCAGGTAATTCAGGCTGAATGATTGATCACCAGCACTGGCGGTGATGTTTGTCCCCCTCATAACCAGGGATAGCGATACAGTTTTTCCGGACATGTTTGGCAGAGGATCTGACCCGGAAACCAGGACACCGTTCTGTTCTATCCTGTATTCTGCGCTGTACGTGCCGTTAAGGTCGCTTACCCCGGCCTTAACAAAATTTTCGCTTGATGAGTACTCAGAAACATAGTAAAACGAAGAGCCACTGGAACTGTTTTGATTGGAGCCGTTTCCGAGCGTGATGTTAGCGGTTACAGAAGTGGAGTTATAACCGGAACTGTTAATGACTGCCACTGTGCCATAGGTACCCATTATCTCCATTGAGTCGTTGATAAGGGCACCTACGACCGGAGTTCCGAGTCCCGTTACGGGATTCCAACCTGGAGCTGCATAGTAATAACCATTATTGCCACTGACAACCTGGGTCAGCGCTGATTTATACAGTTCTGTTCTTGATATCTGGTAAAGCATTGGGTTTATTGACCCCATGCTTTTTCCGTTAGCCTGGTCGAGCAGAGCGCCTATTGCTGCCCACATCGGGGTTCCAACGCTGGTACCGCCAACCTCCTTTGTGGACCCGCCCTGTATAATCTCCACACCAGTATCGACGCTCGCAACCATGGAAACATCCGGGACGCCCCTGTTATGAACCGTGGAGTTTATTCCAGGGCCGGCCTGCCAGTATGGTATAGCAAGTTTGCTGAACCCCCCTCCACTGCCATAGGAGTTACCACTAGCCATCCCGCCCCACGCTGACTGAGTCCAACCCTTAGTCTTAGTGGGTTGATAAAGAGATGTGCCTCCTACAGCAGTTACATATGGATCCGACGATGGAAAGTTTACGGTAAGCTGGGAGGTTCCATCATAGGCCCCAAGATCTCCTGATGCTGCGAACACGGTAATGTTGGCATTCTGGGCCTGCTGGAAAACCGCTGATGAAGTTAGTATTGCCTGCGTTCCAAGTTCTGTCTCAGGCGTCCCCCAGCTCAGTGAGATTATATTCCCAAGCTTGTTGCTAATGGCATAACTAACCGCATTCAGGAGACCACTACTTGCGTCAGACGCAATTATTAGGTTTATGTGGGCACCTGGAGCCATAGCGTGAGCCCATTCAACGTCGGTGGCAGTCTCAAGCGCCCAGCTGGCATTTGCCTGCTGAATTTCGCCGGATCCGGGTGGATATATTATGGAAAGGTTAATTGGCGGGAGATTCATGATTTGGTCAAAAGCCATTACATCGTACCTGATGGTCGGGTCACCGAACGCGTCCACTATGGCAATAGTCTCTCCCTTTCCGTTCAGCCCGCTAGAGTAGGCAGCATTATAGCCGTAGGCAAGAGCTATGTCTGATGGGATATAGGCAAATGGGACCACCATCTGCGCAGGTGATGAAAAAGGCTGGAACAGCATGTTTTTGCTGTCCTGAAAATAGCTTATGTTGAAATTTTTCTTCAGTATCCCCATGGATTCCGTGAAACTGTTGATGATCTTCACTGGCACACTTGCCTGGATCAACGACCCGTAAGAAACGGTCCCAATCCGGCTTTCATTGAGATAATTCATCATCATTGACCGATAAAATGTCCCCTGAGGTGAATAAATTGTGTAATTTATGTACCCAGATCCAGCTGCTGACTGATAAGTTATTACCGGGGTATTTGCACCGCTTGAAAGCCCTGAATCAATCCCGGCAAGGCCGGAGAATAAGAGCGCAGTGACCATGGCCAGCACAATGAGGGGTATTATTCTCATGTGGCTTGCGTATTACAAATCTAATTAATATAATATTTTATCACGTAATAGAAATGATCGATGCAGCAGAGTCAGACCAGAAATTGAAGAACCTGTTCCACAGGTATTATGTGGAAGAGGATCTGGACCCTCCAGACCTGCTGCCATCCAGAGAGATAGGATACATACCGTTCAACGGATCAATGTCCAGGCATAGGAGGATACAGTCGGCAAGAGACCTG
Organism: Thermoplasmata archaeon; assembly: GCA_021792655.1. Classification (GTDB taxonomy): domain Archaea; phylum Thermoplasmatota; class Thermoplasmata; order Thermoplasmatales; family Thermoplasmataceae; genus B-DKE. The sequence goes on from JAJYUG010000007.1 coordinate 13,107, forward strand.
AAATATTTTGTATCAAACGCAGTCCCGCGCCACCTGTATTATTCAACCTCATATTACAGGAGGCCGGACGAGAAGAAAATGCAGGACAAGGAATGGCTCGGGGCAGAACTGATTTTTGACCTTGATGCGGATCACATTAAGGGCGCAGACACCATGACCTACGTTCAGATACTTGCCGAGGTCAAGAAACACACAATCAGGCTGATTGATGATTTTCTGATGGGTGATCTGGGGATACAGGAATCAGAGATGAAGCTTTTTTTCTCCGGCGGGAGGGGTTACCATGTCCACGTTATCAGCGACAAGGTTTACGACCTGAATTCTGATTCAAGAAGGGAAATCACGGATTTTATCCGTGGAGAAAACCTGACTTCTCAGGGCATGATCTCATCCATAAACCGAACGCAGCTCCTGGGAGGATGGCCCAAGCGTATTGACTCTTTCGTTTCGGATTTCTTTCGTGTACTTCCTAGGGAAAGAACCGAGGCCATGGAACAGCTGAAGAGAGTATTTCCCAGCGCAAACACGGCCAGAAGCTTCTTTGATCATATAATGAAGCCCTCAAGGATAGGATCGAAAACAATGAACAGGATCGATATTCTTTCACTGAACGGAATTGAGAAATACAGGATTTTGAGCGAGGATGAACGGGGAATCGCCATGCTGGGATGGCTGATAGAACGGGCTAGAGAGAACATGAGCGCAGAGATAGACGATCCTGTTACCACTGATGTGCACAGGCTCATAAGATTTCCTGGAAGTCTTCACGGGAAGACTGGACTCAAGGTCCTCGGCTTAAAAATATCTGACCTCCCGTCCTTTGATCCCCTCGTATCTGCAATACCTGAAACGTTCAGGAACGGTAACGCAAAAATATACGCTGAAAAGGAGGGGACGATCGACATCAATGGACAGACAATAAGGGTAGCTGAAGGGGAACAGGAAGTGCCGTTATATGCTGCAATTTTCCTTTCCGCGTCGAGACAGGCATATCTTATATAGAATATTGGTTAGTAATTACTATAAACAAAAAACATTTATACTTTCATTAGATTCTCAACCGGTGTTTTTATGGATTTTAAAAAGAGCAAGACATTAGAGAACCTGAAAGCCGGATTCGCAGGTGAGAGCCAGGCAAACAGGAGATACCTTTACTTTGCACAGAAAGCTGACGAAGAGGGAAACCAGGAGATCGCGCAGATTTTCAGATCAACAGCAGACGGAGAAACAGCCCATGCATTCGGGCACATGAATTACCTCAAGGCAGTCGGCGACCCAGTTACAGGCGAGCCCATAGGTACCACGGAACAGAACCTTAAATCTGCAATAGCTGGGGAGACATATGAGTACAGCCAGATGTATCCGGGTTTTGCGAAGGTTGCCAGGGAAGAGGGCTTTGAAGAAATAGCACACTGGTTCGAGATACTCACAAAGGCTGAGAAATCCCACGCGAAAAAGTACGAAGATACTCTCGCCAAACTGAAGCAGTAAACATGACTGGAAAGATAACGGCTGGCGAGATTATCCCGCCATCTGAATATGGCAGACAGAGAGACACGACAAACCACAGGATCATAGAAATGGAGAAGAAGAGGAGATTATCCACAAGGACATTCAGCTACCTTTTCGAGCACAGGGACATAATACTAAATCAGATAAACGAGATGGTTTTTCTTGAAAATGTAAGGGATAGCGAAGAAATAGAACACCTCATAGATACTTACAGTGACCTTATGCCATCAAACGGCATCCTCAGTGTCTCCATGTTCATAGAAATTTCAGATCAGGATCAACTTCTCAGGGAGATGCCCAGACTTTCCGGTATAGAACAAAGTGTCTATCTTGTATTTGACGACTCAGAACTTAGGGCAACGCCTGAGGAGGGTCGATCAACCGAAGTGCTGGAATCAACGCTCCAGTACTTGAAATTCATATTCAACCGGGACCAGCTCTCCAAATTTCTGAAATCGAGGAATGCGTTCATAGAAACCAGGAAGGCTTACTACCGGGAAACGGCCAGAATACCTGAAGACTTGCTGGAAACATTGAAGAAAGAACTGATCTCCGAAAACTGATCCTATTTTCATTTTTTTACTTCTTGAAAACCTGATTTTCAACTACTAGAAACAATAATATGTGAAATTCCCATGGGCAACCATGGTTGATTCGTTTCTCACCGGCCAGGAAAAGGAAGTTTTTGATTACGTAGCCAAGTTTGCCAGGGAAGAAGTTAGGCCGCTGGCCAGGCAAATTGACGAGAAGATGGAAGTACCTAAGATTCTCATTGACCGCATGAAGGAACTGGGGCTCTTCGCAACGTATATACCTGAGAAGTACGGGGGTGCCGGACTCAGTTTCCGTTTCCTGATAAGATCAATCGAGGAGATATCCAAGGCCTGCCCAAGCACTGCCCTGGTTCTTGACGGTGCACTGACTCTTTTTGCTGAACCAGTGATCATGTTCGGGAGCGAGGACCTCAAGAGCAGGTACCTGAACAAAGTTGCAAAGGGGTCCATCGGTGGACTTGCACTCACTGAACCAGGATCTGGCAGTGATGCAGCTTCCATAAAGACCCAGGCCGTCAAAAAAGGGAAAAACTACGTGATAAATGGAAGCAAGATATTCATATCAAACGGCAGACTGGCTGAGTTCTATGTGGTGGATGTAGTGACAGATCCATCCAAAGGTTACAGGGGGATTTCCACATTCGTGGTGGACTCGGATACACCCGGGCTTGAGATCAGCAGGGATATACACAAAATGGGAATAAGAGGTTCAAGTACTGTAGAACTCGTATTCAACAACGTTGAGGTACCGGAAGAAAACATTGTCGGGCACCTGAATGGCGGCTTCAGGGTCGTGATGGAAACCCTTGATGCCGGAAGAATAGGGATAGCTTCCCAGGCATTGGGTATAGCAGAGGGTGCATTCGAGGAAGCCATAGCCTACATAAAGGAAAGAAAGCAGTTCGGACAGACTATTTCTAGCTTTCAGGGAATAGAGTTTATGATTGCAGATATGGGCACAAAGATAGAGGCATCAAGGCAACTGATCTATGCAGCTACCGAGGCTTGGGAGAAACATGGTGATTCCGTGAGACTTTCCTCCATGGCCAAACTTTTCGCTTCCGACATGGCAATGAGCGTGACAACCGACTGCCTTCAGCTTTTCGGCGGATACGGGTATACAACCGATTTCGATGCGGAAAGGCATATGCGAGACGCAAAGATAACACAGATCTACGAGGGTACGAACCAGATACAAAGGGTAATAATCTCGAGGGAGATATTGAGAAATCAGTGAAAATATGATTTGGCTGGGCTGCTCCGGGTGGAGTTACAAGGAATGGTCTGGCGCTTTTTATCCATCATTTGTCCGAGATCAACTTAAATATTATTCCCAGAAGTTCAATTCCGTTGAGATAAACAGCACCTTCTATGGTGAACCGGACAGAAACATTGTAAGGTCCTGGTGCAGCAAGATAGGCGACCGCGGAGATTTCAGGTTCTCAATAAAGATGCCTGGCAGCATAACCCATGATCTCTTCTTCAGGGACCTTCCTGCTACCATCAGCAGAAGCCTCGATTTTGAAAAGCTGATACTCGGGGAGATTGACAAGTATGGAAAATTAGGGGCATGCCTCATCCAGATGCCGCCCTGGCTTTCTGGCAAGCAGTGGGACAATTTCATGGAAATGATCTCCTATCTCGATACTACCAGGTACAGGTATTTTGTAGAAACCCGTAACCCTGACATATCCCCGGCAGCAGCGAGAGAGTCTCTGGGAAAATTCAATGTAGGGTTGGCTCTCGTTGACACGCCGCTGATTCATCTTGGCACAATTGATGCAGGTACAAACTACATAAGACTCCACGGCAGGAATGCTGAACAGTGGAATCAAGTGGATGACAAGATGTCGAAATATCACTATCTATATGGATCTGAAGAGATTTCCGGGATAGCGTCAGTTATAAAACCGCACTTATCTTCACAGGATGACATATTCGTATATTTCAACAATCACCATGAGGGATTTGCTCCGAAGAATGCAATTGAACTGGGAAATGCTCTTGGAATTCTCCCCGCTGGATTTCCAGATCAGAAGAAACTGTTCTGAAAGTTCGGCACAGTCAGCCTTACAAAAATTGAGATTTCAGGCTTAATGTTAAATTGTCATTATATTTCCAGCAATAGGGCAATATCTTACAAGGTTCTCCATTCATCTTGGGCATGTACGACAGCTGATGACCGTGAACAAGGATCGGTAAATTTGCTGATTGTTCTTGATTTTTACAGAACCGTGACAAATTTATAAATTGATTTCGCATAAGGCAGCATGGGATTGATCTAATGGTCGACTGGACTGACGTTGTTTTCGGATCTGCCATCAAGTTCTCCTATTCCGGAATGGAATACGAGGGGATTTTCATTCATTGCGACAATGACATGGTCACGGTCAAGCTCTCAAATGGCTACAACTTAGCTCTGCAGAAAGACCAGGTCAAGCTTGTGAAGATAATAAGGAAGGGCTCGGAAAATGGGGAATCTGCTGCCCAGCAGAAGTCGGCAAAAAACAGGGTAGGAAGCGTGGGAAAGAAGCATGTTTCCCTCCTTGCAACAGGAGGAACCATAGCCAGCAAGGTTGACTATAAGACCGGGGCCGTCAGCCCTTCGGAGGATATAGGTTTCATTTCTGATAGGGTGAAGGATGTCGAGGTTAGCTCAGAGACAATAGACAACATACTCAGCGAGAACATCACTCCTGAGAAATGGATATACATGGCTGGGAAAATCAGGGACAGCCTAAACAGGAGTGATGGCTGTGTCGTCTTTCACGGCACGGATACGATGAGTTATTCAGCATCTGCAATCAGCTTCATGTTCTCTGATCAGACAGGTCCCATAGTTTTTGTGGGATCACAGAGAAGTTCTGACAGGCCGAGCAGTGATGCCTTCATGAACGCGGAGGGGGCGATCCACATGGCAACAACGGATTTCGGGGAAGTGGGTATCGCGATGCACGGGAATCTTTCCGATGAATCCATATCAATGCATCGCGCGGTGAGGTCTAGAAAGATGCACACAAGCCGCCGTGATGCATTCAGGAGCATCGGTGAAAGCGAGGTTGGAACGTATTCACAGGGTTCTGTAAGACTGACGCTTCCCTATCGAAGGACGGGTGTAAAGAATGATATTAAACCAAAGCTTGATCCTTCAGTTTCTATGATCTATTTCTATCCCTCCCTCTCTGTCGAGGATTTTGAGGGAATGATTGCCAAGAAAAAGGCCGTAATCATTATGGGTACCGGACTTGGGCACGTTTCACACAGCCTTATACCATCAATAACCCGGGCGACGAAGGAGGGTACGAAGATCCTGATGACATCTCAGTGCCTTTACGGCTCAGTAAACCTCAATGTCTATTCCACGGGGCGCGACCTCGTCAGGGCGGGTATCATACCATTGCGTAACATGCTGCCTGAAGTGGCGCTTGTGAAGGCAATGTACGTGCTCGGCAATTATGCGGAAGAGCAATTTGAGGAAATGATGAAGGAGAACCTCAGGGGAGAGATCATAGAGAGAGAACAGGCTCTGGTATTCGGCGGAGCTGATTAGTGTTGGAAGGAACGGATAAGGGGCTGAGATCTCGTATAAAAATTGGCCTGGAAATACATTTCCAGGTGTCAGATGGCAAACTCTTCTGCAGGTGTCCTACGGAAACTACTTCTACTGAGCTTTTCAGATTTGAAAGGCGGATGATTGCAACGGCCAGTGAAATGGGTTCCATGGACAGGGCTGCAAAATACGAAATGGAACGGAACCTGCTTTCTGAGTACGTTGCCGGTGAAAACTCCTGCCTCGTAGAATATGATGAAGAGCCACCGCACGAAGTTGACGGGAAAGCACTGAAAGCTGCACTGATAGCTTCCCTTGCGCTCAACTGCAAGGTGCTGGACAACATATTCTTTATGAGGAAGGTCGTTGTGGACGGATCAAACACATCCGGTTTCCAGCGCACCGCCATAATTGCCCTAAATGGGTGGGTTGCGACTTCAAGGGGAAAAGTTCGGATTTCAAGTGTCTCGCTGGAGGAAGATTCGGCAAGGCTTCTGGAAAATGGGGATGGAAGGAGCATATATTCTCTGGATCGCCTTGGCATTCCACTCATAGAGATTGCGACCGAGCCTGACATCATTGATGAGCATCACGCAGTCGAGACAGCGAAGGCAATTGGGTATTTCGTGCAGGCAAGCGGTTTCTCGAGAATGACAGTCGATGCAATCAGGCAGGACGTTAATGTCTCGTTTGGATATGGCCGGGTAGAGATAAAGGGAGTGCAGAAACTTTCACTCATACCTGAAGTGATTTCATACGAACTTTCCAGGCAGGAGTCACTTCGTGACATATCTGAGAAATCATCGCAATACTTAGACTTCTACAGGGAGGAACCGCAAGTTCACGATGTAACAGATATGTTCAGGGATACAGGATCAAAAGTTCTGCTTTCCAATATGGGGGTCGGCAATAGGATTTACTCAACCATTCTCAGGGGAATGGGCGGGCTTATGAAAAGCGGTAAGTACAGGATGGGGAAGGAACTTGCCGATCTCGTAAGAAGATATGGTGTCAAGGGACTATTCCATTCGGATGAATTGCCTGGCTACGGCATAACAAAGGAAGAGATTGATAGGCTCTGGTCGAAAACGAAGAAAGCGGATGAGGACGCAGTCCTGCTTATTGCCTGCCCACCTTCACTCTCAGAAGTGCTTTTCATGGAAATATTTTCAAGAATGGCAAAGTTACTTCAGATGGATCTGACTGAAACCAGATTTGCTGCTGATGACGGTTCGACTTTCTTTCTGAGGCCAATGCCTGGAAGGGAGAGGATGTATCCGGAAACGGACGTGCCGATCTTACGCATAAGTGACGTAACAATCCATGCAATGAGGAATGATGTCCCCTTGCCAATGGAGGAGACAATTTCCATGATATCCAGGGATTACGGATTATCAGCTCAGGATGCATACGTGATAGTTTCAACTTTCAGGAAGGTGCAGCTGGATAAACTGAGCTCGCTATACAAACATCCGAAGATCGTTGCCAGGTTTATTATGCAGACATTGCCTGAACTGGAAAAGAAATATGGCAGAAAACTTGAACAACCCAAACTGACAAGACTCTTCGCTATAGCAGGGGAGAAGAACTGGATAAGGGAGGTGCTTGAAAAAGCTGCTGATTTAATGCTTTCAGGCGGACTGGACCCAGATGCTGTCGCGGGTGAGGAAGAATTATCCCAGCTCAGTGAAGATGAACTGAGGGAAATTATTGTGAAACTTCTCGCATCTTCAGAAAGTGAAACCAATGAGAGAAATATCATAGCCCGGGTCAAGAAAGAGACGGGAAGGCCATTCGACGCAGCCCAGGCAATGAAGGTGTACAAATCCGTGTCTAAAATATAGGATTTCCTGGTTTGTCGTTAACGAAAACTTCAGCATATTTTCTAGAATATATTTGGTGCAGGTTTGAAAAGTGTTTTTTTGTTTTCTCTATCTAATCTGCAACCACCTCTTTTGGTGATTTTTTATTGCTCCCCTTTGCTCTCACATTGATAAAGGTAGAAAAAGAGTTTATCCCTTAACTCCTCAATTTTTTACATGATATGTCCAGGTCTATCCCAAGTTTTTTCGCGAGCTCCCTGAACTTTTCGGGATCTCGCTCATAATCCTTTAATTAATGCCTTGGAACAGCCATCAATTCAGATACAAGTACAAATATTATTAATTCACAAGTCTTAAAGGGGACCAAACGTCTCCATGATCTTGTCGCCATCCATGTGAATTCAGATTATTTTTTTTTACATCCATTGATCTATGCTTGTTCGGAATATTCTAGTTACCTAAAGGATTTTAGAAGTAAAAATTAAGCTAACGAAATACTTATATATAATTAACTCGTATAATAAATTTGGAGGTGAAAACTTGGAGGCATATAAAATAGAAAGACAGTTCTCTAGTGAATTTGTGAACTTGAATTCAAACCTTAGACTCTCTATTCCTGAAGAAAATAAAAGCAAAGTCAACATGGATAAATACAAACAGTGGGGGAAAAGTATAGTCGTTGTAGCGATAATCCTTCTAGCAGCTGGCGTACCCCTTTATGTGCTGGGTGAAATAGGCATGTCTCAGGTAGCTCCCATTGCAATCTCCGGCAATAATGCTCAAGTCGGGACCCCAAGTGCTGATTTCATTGCATTTGAAATATGGCACTTTGGTCAGTGGCCCACAATAACACAACTCGCCCAAATGTTGACTGGTCCATTGATAGAGATTGGTCTTGGATTCCTCGCGCCTTATGTTGTGGCCATAGCATCGTTCATCATGGCAGCAATCTCTGCGTACGGTCTTAGTGCATCTAGTATAATATTTGGACTTCAATACTGGGCTGCTACAGCTTCTTTGGCACTTAATCCTTATGTCCTTGCAGGGTTTGGATTAGCAGTACTATCTGCTTGACGATTTGAACTAAACCTAGGTTATACCTAAACATGAAAATAGACATCAAGGGTTTGGAACTGTTGCTCTACTGTGCTTTCATGGGCTTTATTGGGGAAGTAATTTTGCTAAAATCCCTAATTTTTCTATATTTGATGCTACTGAGTTGGATTGTTCCGTTTTCCATAGGAACACTTTTCATATTCTATGGTAAGAGACGACTTGATTCAATACTCAATCCATATACTATGAACCCTCTTTACGTTTCGTTAATAACTTCAGGTCTTGCTACTGTAGTCTCCTTTGGTCTATCGATATATTTCATTGCTTTCATAAATATTACACTCTTTGCTTGTTTTCTTTTGTTTTTTGAGTACAGAACCACAAAAAAATTGAAACTTTACTCAGAATCTCAAGAAATGACTGAAAGGCTAGTCAAATTGCTCGGAGATCATTCAAAACAAAATCTGAAAATAGGAACAGAAATAAATTATATGGGAGGGGTAGCTTATGTTGGAAAATTATTGAGAAGGCAGGGGATTATCATATTCGACGAAGCTCTTTACAAGTCTCTAACGGAAAAAGAATTCGAATGCCTTCTAATGCATGAATATTCACATTATATAAACATGGACCTCACGAAGATGGCCCTATCCTTTATGTTTATCCTGCTTCTATATTTGAATGCCTTTCTTATTGCATTCAAGTTTCTTTTTTTGTCTAACAATATTTTCTTTATAATTGTGGCTTCTATCTTAGCACTGTTGGAAATATTTTCCTTACCACTCTTTCTCCCAAAAGCCCTCAATGTTATCGATCAACATCTGGAAAACAAGGCAGACAGGTTCTCAGCTATGGAAGTCAAGGAAGGATGCATGAAAGAATTCAGGGAAACACATGAAATTTCGTTCCAGAGAAAGATTCTCTTTTAACTTTTTAAGATGTAGGTAGGTGTCTTTTGCATCAAGTTTATGATGGAGTACAGGTGATTACATGAAAATAAAAATCTCAAGTTCGCAAGACAAAGTTTCGGGTTTGGCACAATCATACATCTTATCAAGTGTCTCTGAGCGATTCATAGTGTATCTCGTTGAAATTGTTTTTGTATTATCCCTCTCCGAGATCTTTGCTTCATTAGTAGGAATCAAACCATACCTGTTTAATGCCATGGTAAGTTACAGACTCGGGGAACTATCCTTTAGCTATTTGTTGTCAAGAGGGTTTATAATTAACACGGTCATATTTATCACGATAGTTTTTATCTACTTTCTGATCGAAGAAGTCTCCGGGTACGGGGTTGGGCGTATTCTTGCTAACAAGTATATAATAAATAGATACGTTCAGTCTAAAGATAGCAGGATTGTTGCACACGTTATACGGGCAGCGCTGAAATCTTTTCCACTATTTGTCTTCGTAGATAGTATCTTAATCTTTAGGAGGAACAATAGAAAATTTCTGCAAAGAGCATCGGACGCTGCTCTAGGGTTTCTTGTCGTTAAGAAGAAAATTAGCGCTTCGAAGAAGTATGAAAATTTAATGGACTATTTGAAGTTATATGTTTTGGGAGCTTCTATAATGTATTATTCGTTGTTTATTTCGACATTTATTATATCTTGGATGATTGTGCCAATGGTAACGTCAACCAGTGGAACGGGACAGTCCAGAGTGAATTTTTTAAATGAATTTGTATCTATACTGTCTCAGAATATACCGTTTGATTTCTATCTTGTTACAGGTGGAATGACGCTGTCTTTCGGTTCGTTGCTTTTTTTAGTTGAATCGTTGGACTCTGAGAATGCAATTCTAGTGAGCATACTAAAGTCACCTTCTTCAGTCAATTTCATTAATGGAGTACTTCCTCAATTCATTCCGGAATCCCTAGGTTATGTTTTTGGGCTATCTGCGGCATTTTCGATAGCTAGCCTCATTATAAATTTCGTGCAATCAATGATTAATAAACAGGCTTCATTGTCATTCGCGAATGCTTCAGCACGTAATTTAAAGTATGCTTTAGCCTCAGTAAGCATATCCCTCGTCCTTTTGGTTTTCGCAGCATGTATCGAAGCGTCCCTCTTCCTATTAGGCTGATGATTTCGAATAAGACCTTGGATCTGCACTGGTCTTTCCCGATCGCAAAAATATCGCGAGAAATGTTGCAATATTCCTTAAAGACTGCCATCATTCTCTGATTTTTCTTGTTTATTTCGGGAAAAATCTATGGTTTACGGTATCCCTGTAGGATTTTTCGAGCATGAACAATGTATCCAAAGCATGCAAACATGAACTTCACCCTCACCCTTCTTTGTACAAGGGTGACTATTACATGTGAAAAATGAAACAGCCTCTTCATAACAGCATACGGGTATTCTAGCATGGACCGTTTCCTGGATATCCTTCGGTTTCTTCTGAGGGATTGAATGGACAGTTTATGATTCTTCACTGCCTTTTCCCTTGTATCATCAATGCCCATTGGATGGGATCCGAAGTATCTCTTGTCCCGGTATACCGTTGTTCCACCCTTTGAAAGATCGATTCTTGTGTCATGATCCTTTTCTGTGGTGACAACGTAAGATCGGATCACAGGGGAAGGATTGTTGTCATCAACGAGGCTTTGACCCTTGTACCCGAAGAATGTCCCATTGTTCTTTCTGGTGAACGGACCATCCTTCGATCTCCTTGTTTTACCTTCAGACCCGGGTTCTTCATGCTTTTGATGCCCAGGAGCGGAAGTGATGAAAAGACATCCTGAGCTGGTCTCTCCTTGACTCAGATGACTTTCGCCCCATTTGATGCTGAAGCTCATTCCATATTATAAGATCCCTGCCTGTTTTCAACAACCGTTCCCTGAAGTATCATATGGTCTTTGCATCCGGCAACAGATCGGGATAATCCAGGAGGCCCATGAATGATATCCTATCGCGTATGTGTGTTTCTGCCTGTTCATCAACTATGTTGAATATGCTCTGTAGAAAGAGGACTTTGACTACGGTAACAATTGGAATGTTTGGTTCTCCTCCTTTGTCTGTATGATAGTGGTACAGATCATTCAGGACTCGAGGAAAGGCAGTCCAGTCTATTACAGCCTTCGCGAATGCAAAGGGATTTTTGATTGCATTTGTCCTGTACTTCTCATTTATTGCCTCGTCAAGAAGACTGCTCATGCAGTAACATGGCTGTTTCATGAATAAATATTATTGTTACCTGATCTGATCATGAAGCGGAGTTTTTGGAAATCCTCATCAGGAATTTCGAGATTCAGAAGTGATTAAATTGTATGGGTTACGCGATCTTATGTACAGCCTGAAAAGAGCGAAATATTCGAGGAAATATACTTATATCGTATAACGATACTTGACCCATGCTGTATGGGTATATTCCTCTGCTCATAATCCTGATTCTACTCATAATTGCACTTGGAGGTCTTTTCGCTATCCTCCCTTCACTAAGCCAAAACAGGTTTGGCAGCGGAAAACACATCAGTTTCAAGGTAAAGGACATTATTTCCAACATGGTAAATATCAATAGTCCACCGGTCAGGGATACAACTTATCTTGAAACGTACGAGACTGGCGAGGTTTCAAAGGGAGATATAGGTAAGTTCGTTAATATCCAGTATTACATAATAGTGCTATTATTCGTTGTGTTTGACGTGGACATGGTTCTTCTGCTCCCATGGGCATTTGATTTTAAGAATCTCGGGGCCATTCCATTCCTTGAGACGCTTGTATTTCTTGCAATGCCTCTCTTCGCCGTGTATTATGCATTCAAGGAAGGTTATATGGAGTGGTTGAAGTGAAAACTGGAGACGGCGGAGTAATAACCACAAAACTCGAGGAGGCAATGGAATGGGGAAGAAGCAATTCGCTCTGGCCCCTTACATTTGGGCTGGCGTGTTGTGCAATAGAAATGATGGCCACTCAGGCTTCAAATCTTGATATCTCCAGGTTCGGAAGTGAAATATTCAGGAATTCCCCCCGGCAATCGGATCTTATGATCGTGGCCGGGACAGTTACAAAAAAAATGGCTCCCAGAGTGAGGAGAATATATGATGAGATGCCATATCCTAAGTACGTTATAGCCATGGGAGCTTGCGTTGTGCAGGGCGGCCCCTACGTAGAAGGTTATTCAGTCGTGCTGGGTGTTGACAGGGTCGTGCCAGTTGATGTATATGTGCCGGGATGCCCCCCTACCCCTGAGGCCCTTACCTACGGTATCATAACCCTCCAGAAGAAAATAAGGGGAGAGACTGAGAGGTGAATTATACGGTTCAGGTTATTGGTGAGTCTGTCGGAAAGGACGGAAGAAAGATCATCAAGGTTACAAAGGAGAATTTTCTTGATCTCATGAAAGATCTCAAGAATCAGGGATTCGATCATCTTTCCCTTATTACTGGAGTAGATCGGAAGGATTTCATGGAAGTTGTATATCATCTTCATTCCATGAAAACCAACGAGTATGTTGTTGTAAAGGTGGAGACGAGGGACTACAAGGTTCCAAGTGTGGCTGGACTCTGGAATAGTGCTAACTGGGACGAAAGGGAGCAATACGATCTGCTTGGCATAATTTTTGAGGGGCATCCGAACCTCAAGCGTTTATTCCTACCGGAAAATTGGGTGGGGCATCCCTTGAGGAAGAACTATGACATGAAGAAGACGCAATACATTAACATGGACGAGGAGGGAAATGATTATGCCACTTTCGATGAGAGGGGAGGATGGTAATGCCCTCATCAGAATGGGTTGAATTGAATTTTGGTCCGCAGCATCCATCGATGCATGGTGTTCTCCGGCTGAAGGCAAAGCTGGATGGAGAAATAGTCAAGGAGATTGAGCCGGTCATTGGCTATCTGCACAGGAACGCTGAGAAGATATGCGAAATGACATACTTCAATGACAACCTGATCTATTTTGACCGGATGGATTACGTTGGAGCCATGAACATGGAAGTCGGTTATCTTGAAGCTGCCGAGAAACTTCTTGACATTAGCATATCTGAAAGGGTAAAGTGGATTCGGGTTATAATGGCTGAACTCAGCAGGATTGCTGCCCACCTAGTATGGGCAGGCGCCTATGGACTGGATCTTGGCATGCTTACTCCCTTCTTCCACTGCTTCATTGAAAGGGAAAAGCTTCTCACAATTTTTACGGAAGTATCCGGGTCAAGACAGGAAGTCAACTACATGTGCGTGGGTGGCGTTTACCAGGATATCACTGAAAAGGCTATCGCCGAAATTGAGGATTTCGTCAGGGAGTTTCCAAAGAGGCTTAAGGACATTTTCAATATGCTCATGAAGAATGACATTTTCCTGTCCAGAACCAAGGGAATAGGAATTCTTGACAAAGAAACAGCTATCAGTTATGGCGTAACTGGACCGATGCTTAGAGCGTCTGGTGTAGAATACGATGTCAGGAAAGCCGAGCCATACCTTGTGTACGACCAGGTTAATTTTGACATACCCGTTTCGTATAAGGGAGACAACCTCGCCAGAGTTCTCGTAAGGTTTGAGGAAATGAGGCAGTCGCTTAAAATTGTGGAGCAGGCTATAAAGAAGATTCCGGATGGGCCGTACTTCAACCCTAAGGCGAAAAAATCATTAATGATAAGGATGCGGGGAGAAGGGGATGTGTATGCGAGGACGGAATCTTCAAAGGGCGAGTTCGGAGTTTACATCGTTGGTGACGGGGGTGTCAAGCCATACAGGGTTCGGGTCAGGAGCCCAACTCTGAGAAATCTGTCTGTTTTGCCTGAACTGGCCAAGGATGTAATGATAGCCGACATGATAGCCATATCCGGTACACTGGATCTTGTATTTGGGGAGATAGACAGATGAATATATTATTAAGACTTCAGGAATTATTCTCGCCTCTCGGCCATCTTGCATCATATATACTGGCTTACATATTCGAGAGCCTGTTTCTGGTCATATTCGTGACGATCAGCCTTATTGTAATGATCTACGTTTTCAGAAAATACATGGCAAGGATCCAGCAGCGTATAGGACCAAACAGGGTAGGTAAGTTCGGTTTGCTTCAACTCATAGCTGACGCCCTGAAATTAGTCGGAAAGGAAAATATCCTTCCGAAGAACAGGGACGATCTTCCGTACAAACTGGCTCCGGCTATTGTATTTGTTTCACTGGTGCTTGCCTTTACCATACTCCCGTATGGGGATTTTTTCTACCTCGGATCATTCACAGTTACACATTCCGAAGTGACTATCGTCCTTCTGTTCGGGATTATTGCAATTATGCCTATTGGCGAAGTCCTTGCAGGTGTAAGTTCGGCAAACAAGTACGCCCTTCTTGGTGCGCTCAGGGCAGTTGCAAAGGACGTTTCGTTTGAAATACCCATGATGCTTTCAGTCCTCGCAATAGTAATGATGGCATCTGCCAGAACTCCAAGTTCATTGAGCTTGGAATCCATACTTTCCAGTGAATTCCTTCCGTATGGCATACTGGAACCAATCGGCCTCTTTGTGTTCTTCATCTCCATGGTTGCAAGGGCATCATACACACCTTTCGATCTTGGAGAGAGTGACAGTGAACTTGTTTCCGGTCACAGCACGGAATATTCAGGAATGAGGTTCGGTATGTTCTACATGGGAATGTTTGGCAGCATATTCCTTGGATCACTCATAGTTTCTATTCTTTACCTTGGAGGGCCAAGTGGTCCTGTTGAATCCAGCCTGGGATTCATCTGGCTCATCATCAAGGCTGCAATACTCGTTCTCATATCGTTTACCGTCTGGCTCTCGATGCCGAGGATCCGTATTGATAAATTCATCAACTTTGGCTGGAAATACCTGATCCCCATAGCCATGATCAACCTGATCCTGGCCGGGATCATTACTCTGGGGTGGGGACTGTGATTGAGGTAAAAGAACCAAAGAAAAAGATTCCAATAGTTGGATTGATAAGCGGAATGCTGACTGTTTCAAAGTACATGTTCAAGAAGCCTGTTACTGTCCAATATCCCGAACAGAAACCGGAGTTGCCTGACCGATTCAGGTTCAGGATATTCCTGAAGCTGGACGACTGCGTTGGATGTACGCTCTGTGAACAGGTATGCCCAAATCATAGCATAAACATGCAGAAGGTCGATCGGGAAAACCCTAGGAACAAGAGAAAGATCTACCCTGACGTTAACTTCGGAACTTGCACTGTCTGCAGGAATTGCCAGGAAATATGCCCGACAGAGGCCATATACCTTGACAAGGAATTCGAAACAGCCAGGACAAGAAACAGCTTCACATACTCTCCCGAGGAGCTGGCGCTGAAGGAAAATGAGGTCATAAAATGATAGACACCATAATCATCGTTATTTTCGGGATCATAATGATAGTCTTCGCGGCCCTTGCGGTTAATTCAAAGAAAATAGTCCATTCCGCTGTCTGGCTGATGATGTTCCTTTTTACAATAGCGGCTTCCTTCATCTTTCTAGGTGCGAGCCTTGTTGGTGCAATCGAGCTTCTTGTGTTTGTTGGTGCAATCGTAACTCTGCTAGTGTTCACGCTGATGCTTACTGGAGGTAAAGAGGTTGAATAAAAAGGCCGCATTTTCAGTTACCCTGATATTTATAATCGTTTTTCTGTATGAAGTTGTCCAGATAACTGGATCTGAATATGTATTCGCTCCGCAGTCCCAGGTAATTTCCCAGATAAGCACGGGCCTGTTCAATTCGTACCTGTTGCCATTTGAACTGATCTCCATGATTCTTGTCGGCAGTATAATAGGAGTTCTCTATATCGCGGGGAGGAATGACTGATGGATCTTTTCATCGTTACCTCAATCTCGATGATCCTTTTCGCCATAGGTCTTTACGGCATAATGACCTCAAATATTGGGATCAAGATGCTCATCTCCATAGAGATACTGATCAACGCCGCAATGCTAAACCTTGTTGCAGTTGCTATTAATTTTTCGTCGGTTGATCCTCTTATTCTCGCCCTCTTTGTAATAGCCATCGCGGCAGCTGAATCAGTTATCGGCATCAGCCTGCTGACCGCAATATACAGGAAGTATGGCAAGGTCTCGCTTTCCCTCCTCCGGGAGATCAGGTGGTAATAATGTACATATTTGCATGGCTCATATTTATCCTTCCATTGATATCGTTCCCCCTTGCGCTTTTCATAGGAAAGTACAGAAGGAATCTTGCTGGCATCATAGCATCATCATTGATCGGGCTTTCCCTGGTCTTTTCAGTCCTGACCTATTTCGACGTACAGAATAACGGCATAATCTATGAGAGCTTCCACTGGTTTTCCAACATAAATTTCGGAATTTACGTGGATAACCTTACGCTGATAATGCTACTGATGGTATCATTTGTGTCCCTGATGATCCAGCTGTTTTCCATATATTACATGAAGGATGATCCCAACAGGCACGTTTATTTCGCTGAAACATCCCTTTTCACTGCCGGCATGCTCGGCTTGGTGGAGTCGTCTAACCTAGTTTTCTTTTTCCTGTTCTGGGAACTGGTAGGACTCTGTTCATACCTGCTCATCGGCTTCTGGTTCTTCAAGCCGAATGCTGCATCTGCAGCGAAGAAAGCGTTCATTGTGACGCGTGTAGGCGACCTCCTATTTCTAATAGGAATGTCGGTTCTATACACCTCGCTCTCAGGTTCATCACTGCTTTCCCCGGGACAGAGCCCCCTGAGCATACCAACAATAATCAACCTGATATCATCTAATTCTGCTCGGTTTGTCTCGGTTGTTGGATCGACCAATCTTGGCATCATTACGCTTCTATTTCTTGGAGGAGTGGCAGGCAAATCATCCCAGTTCCCCCTGCATGTCTGGATACCGGATGCGATGGAAGGTCCTGCGACAGTATCCGCTTTGATACATGCAGCTACCATGGTAACTGCTGGAATATACCTGGTCGCACGTGTTTTTCCCCTTTATGAGGTTGCTCCGTCATATTCACTTATCACTGTTGCGATTCTTGGGGCGTTCACTGCACTATTTGCCGGAATCCTTGGCATAGTGATGAACGACATAAAGAGGATACTGGCATATTCCACCATCAGTCAGCTGGGTTACATGCTTGCGGCCATAGGGTTGTCCGGGATAATAGGGTCCATTGGAGTATCACTGGGGATGTATCATCTCATAGTGCACGCCATGTTCAAGGCCCTTCTCTTCATGTCTGCTGGGGCCATAATGATAGCGCTAATGGACCTCAGGAACGTCAAGGAGATGGGAGGGCTGTGGCGCAAGATGCCCGTTACTGTTTCATTAATGTTCATAGGAGCTATCACGCTCGCTGCCCTGCCTCCCACTGCAGCATTCTTCTCAAAGGATGCAATCATAGCCGGGGCGTGGGAATACTTCTCCCTGTCCAACGGCAGCATCATATACCTGCTACCATGGATATTCCTGACAATTGGCGCTTTTCTCACCGCTATCTACACATTCAGGATGTTCTTCCTGGTGGCTCTTGGGAAACCGAGGTCTCATCTGGCTGAGCACGCAAAGGACGCTCCACTGATAGCCCTAATCCCTCTGTTCTTTCTTGCAGCGTTATCCCTGGTACTCGGTCTGTTTCAGGGAGGATTCTATAACTTCATCTACCCGGTATACAGGGGGATAGACCCGAGCAGCGTCATAACATACAGTGCACCAGGGATCATTCAGTACATCCCTCTGATACTTGCGCTGTTCGGCATTCTGATAACTTATGTAATCTACGGAACGGAGAGGTGGAAGCACATAGATGCATCGAAGAGTTGGTTCTACAGGGTCACAAAGGAGAAGTTTTACCTTGATTACCTCTTCACAAGGCTCATCGCGGAACGAACCATCATTCCGGTCTCAGGTTCCATAGCAGATGTCGAGTATTCATACAACGCAGGAATAGAAAAGTTCGGGAGCAAGTCCCTTGGCTTTGGGAGTTTCCTGAGAAAAATGCAGACTGGACTTGTTGAAAACTACTTTCTTGTGATAGTTCTGGGAATGACGCTTGTATTCATTGTTCTCATAATAGGAGGCGCTTTCTGATGTTCATGCTTGCAATTTTTATCGTGCTGATTCTCCTATCCTTCGCCACTTTTTTCATGGGAACACGGGCCGGAGTTTTTGCAAAGAGTTCGGCAGCCCTGATACTCATGTTAACAGTGGTTTACGCGTTCCTTAACTTTTCCGGAACAGGGGCAGGCGGCTTCACTTCAGAAAGCACATACGCCTTTGCATCTGGAATTGGAATTTATTTCTCAATAGGCGTCGATGGACTCACTGTTTCACTTCTTATTCTCTCTGCTGTAATATCTCTGATTGCCCTGCTCATAGCAAACAGGAAGGAATACACCGCATCCTTCTACGGCCTCATGCTGCTGACTGAAACCGGGCTGTTCGGCATTCTCCTATCCAGAGATTTCCTCTTCTTCTACATATTCTGGGAAATTGTACTGGTGCCCATGTACTTCATAATTGGGAGATATGGTGGTGAGAGGAAGGATACAGTTTCCCTAAAGTTTTTCGTGTACACTCACATAGGTTCGGTGTTCATCCTCTTATCCATCCTCACACTGTTCAGCTATTACTACAGCTATTCCGGTGTATTCACCCTTCAGATGAGCACCTTACTCAATTCAGCTTTCATAAACAATTCCGGTTATCTCCCCCTATTCTGGAAAGATTTCATGCTCTTTGGTTTCCTTTTGGGCTTTCTTGTCAAGCTGCCATCATTCCCGCTTCATTCATGGCTGCCGGATTCATACACTACCGCTCCCTATCCAGCCACTGTTATGCTTGCCGGTGGCCTCTCCCTCATGGGTGGATATGGTCTCTTTGGGATCCTTCTGCCAATCTATTCCACAATTAACATCACCGTGCTGTGGGTCCTGATTGCCCTGGGAATTATCAGCCTGCTTTACTTCGCCTTCACCGCGATGTTCCAGATGAACATGAAGAGGATGATGGCATATGCTAGTGCGTCTGCCATGGGTTTCGTGACAATCTCATTTGCTGCGGGCATACTTGACAGCACCCTTTCCATAAGGAGCATCGAGCTATCAGGTGGCATCTTCCAGATAGTGGCGCACGGGATAATAATGGCGCTCATCTTCTCAGTCCTGTATTTCATAACTGAAAATACAGGCAAGGAGAACATCTACCAAATGGGAGGAGTCCACAGGGAAATGCCCTGGCTCTCCTCATTCCTTCTTGCCGGTTTCCTAGCATCACTGGGATTGCCGGGACTTGCGGGTTTCATCGGTGAATTTTCCATTGTGGTAGGAATGTTCCAGACAGTGGGGTGGCTGATATTCTTTGTTATACTTGCAATGATAGTAACGGCGTCATATCATATATGGACCGCCCAGCGATCCCTTTATGGTGCTTACAATGAGAATCTTGGAAAAATCAAGGATGCTTCTAGGAGTGAAATTGCCATACTTGCATCAGTAACACTGGTAATCTTTGTTCTTGGGGTCTATCCAAACCTGATATTTGGAATAATTAGCGCTTACGTTGGAGGAATCATATGAACATATTTTCAAGCATAACATATACGCTGCACGCTGCAACACAGGCATCGATCTACTATTATCCACTGATTTTCCTTGGCATCGTCGCATTTGTCATGCTGGCGCTCGGTATAAGGAACATAGACAGGAAAGTTTTTGCAGGGATCACATTCGCAGCCGTCCTGATCTCAATGATAATGATCCTTCTGGACCCATACGATGAAGTCGTTGTTGGGAACAATGCTCTCCTTTTCAATAGATTCACGATGTTCTTTGCAGTCATACTAATAATTTCGGTGCTTTACATAATTTTCCCTGCAATCAGGGGGCTGAAGTCCAAGCCTGAGATATTCTATGCCACACTTCTGTTTGTCCTGATAGGTATGCTCGTATCGGCTTTCAGCTATAACCTGATTATAATATTCGTATCCTTTGAGGCAGTGAGTCTGGGGACATACGTGCTTGCAGGGTATGGAAAGCAGAAGAGACACCTGGAGGCATCTGCCAAGTATTTCTTCACGGGAACCATTGGAACTGCCTTCACTGTTTTCGGGCTCTCATTTTTTTACACAGCTACCGGGACCTTCAGCCTGACCAGCGAAGTCATATCATCTTCACCAGCCATGCTCATTGCCCTGATCTTCCTTCTCATCGGTTTTGGATTCAAGCTTGCGATCTTCCCCATGCACCAGTGGGCAATTGATGCCTACGACGGTACCGAGAACAGTGTTTCCGCATTCCTGTCAACCGGCACCAAGATCCTTGCATTCATGATTCTGATCAAGATATTCCTAGTTGGATTTGCAGGCGATTATCATGACATCTTCCTACTATTTGTCATCCTTTCAGTGTTCTCCATGACATACGCCAACCTTGCAGCGCTCTCACAGAACAATCTAAAGCGTCTCCTTGCTTACTCAAGCGTGGCCCAGGCAGGTTACCTGATTCTTGTCATAGCACTAGTAGGCTATACTGGCATCGGTAATGTTGCCTACGTAGCAATCGCAGCCGGGATGTTCTATTCCCTGGTTTATATCTTTATGAAGGGGGGCTCGTTCCTTGCCATGAACCTGGTTAACAGGGAAAGTGTGTCTGTAAGCGACGTAGCCGGACTTGCAAGGAAGTCTCCCGTTACGGCACTGAGCTTCGCAATACTTCTGATGGGGCTTGCAGGCATACCATTCACGGGCGGCTTTACGGCTAAATATTATCTTTTCCTCTCGCTGATAGAGGGTAACCTCTGGTGGCTTGCGGTAATAGCGATACTCAACAGCGCAATATCAGTATTCTATTATTTCAGGGTGATAATGTTCATGTTCTGGAAAGAGCCGACAAGCGAGGATCATTTCAACCTGACTGCATACTCAAAAGCTCCAGTAATAGCGTCAGCCGTAATAATGGTAGCTCTGTTCTTCTTCTTTTACCTGCTTCCGACACTGAATGGCATGGCTCCTGGGCTCTTTGCAACAATGGGAGGGATTTGAGGTGAATGGCGAGACTGACTACGGAATAATAATGAGTTCTCTGGCTATGGGGGACCTCAGGGATACCCAGTCGCGGATAAGGAAGAGAATACTCAGGCTGAAGGCAGAAAGCCGGGTAGATCCAGCAAGGAATTCTGACGCATATATTAGGATGCTCGAGGGTCTTGAATCCGTCCTTTCTGGAAAGGAGAACGTTGAGGACTTCCGGAAGGACATGAATTCTGCGGCAGTATCAAAAAACTTCAGGTTCGTCGACCACTGGGATGACTTTGTCAACACAATGGTATACTACCTGTACTATTTCATTGACAGGTATAACATACACCTGCCTGCGTTTAACTCGAAGAGGAGTGATGACAGGTGAGTTCTGCATTCATGAAATGCTTTGAACACGCAAAGGACGAGGAATCAGCAGCGGAATGCATTCATTGCCTCAGAAGATACGGAGAACAGGTCATGTTCGATGATGGCAAGGGAAGGTTGGCTCTTGGAAGGGAATTATACGAGGATCACACGGCAGAGATGACAAAAATCACAGAACTTCTCGGCATCAAGAACAGATCCGACTATGAAATCGCTGATAAAAAATACAACCTGACAATGTACTGATCATGCCCACTGACATTACTGGAAAGGGAAAGGTATTTCTTGACCACATGGGCAAGACCATGGTTTTGACCCTTTCCAACACTCCGAAGAATATACTGGATGTTGAATCCCTGCAGGCAATTATAGGTGCCCTCTCTTCAGTCGGGGACGAGGTTGATTCAATCGTGATTGCCGGTGCCGGGAATGTAGCCTTCTCATACGGCTACGACGGATCATGCAAGAGGATACGGGAGCGCGATCATGTCAGGAATGTGTACGATATGGGATTCACCATATCGAGAATGATATCTTCCATGGACCTACCTGTGTTCTCAGTGGTAAACGGCTACGCTCTTGGCATGGGTCTCGAGATTGCACTTTCTTGCGACATGATACTGGCTACAGAAAGGAGCAGATTCGGGATTCCGGATATAAACTATGGATTGCCTTCCATGACCGGCGTTATTTCCACGGTGCAGGAAAACTACGGGAAAGGTGTATACAACAGGCTGATGACCGGGGAGATCTTTGATGCAGAAACTGCCTTGGGCATTGGAATGCTTGCGGGTATCATAGAGGGAGAAAACTGGCTGAGTTCCGGCGTCGAATATGTAAGAAAAATGAATCTTGGCATCCTGTCATACTACAAGCGAGAAAACATGAAATTTTCCCAGGGAACAAACATGGATCGTCTTTTCCTCGATTTCTACGATCTTGAGAAAATAAAGCTCAAGGAATTAGAGGCCTTCAGAGACACCCTCTGACTGGTCCACAAAGTTCTTTCTTTCGGTTCTCCTGGCAAAGTACATCCCGCCAAAGTACAGTATTATCATTGGAACCGCAATTACAACCATGGTGAAACCCGTTACCCCGGGAGAGAAGATCATGCCGAAAATCAGCGATCCTATGATTGCGTATCTCCAGTTCTTTCTCCAAACTTCGTACTTGACAACTCCTATTCTCGTGAGACCCACCATGAAAACTGGAATTTCAAAGGAAATTCCGAAAGCCGCGACGTATATCAGAAGGAATGAGATGAAATTCAGTATGCTTGTGGTAGGCTGAGCTCCCAGGCCAACGTCAAACAGGAAAAAAATCCTGAACAGCACAGGCGCTATGAACCAGATTCCAACTACCGCCCCAGTTATAAAGAGGAGTGTGGCTGGAATCAGAGTAACACGTATGAGTGCTTTCTCGCTTGACTTGAGGGCCGGTCCAATGAAGGCTGCAACCTCGTAAACAAGTACTGGCATGGTGAATATGAGAGCGAGGAACATGCAGACATAGAAATCCGCAACAACCGCATCCGTTGGCTTTACGATTATAAGCTGGGTGGAGGCGGGCAGCACATGTGCTTCCAGTACCTGTGTGAACTGTGCCCCTATGTTGTGGTACGGATCTATTGTGACAAAAGGTATGGTGGTGCCGAATAAGTGCAAAAAATCAATGCGCAGTCCAACAAAAAACACAAAAAAGATTCCAAATGGAATAAGGACACGAATAAGCCTTGCCCTCAGTTCCTCTATGTGCTTTAAACTGTTGGAAATGAACGTCTCATCGCTCATTGTCCACTTTTAAGCTTGTCTGCTATTTCGTCTTTTACCTGCTTTTCGTTCTTGTTCTGGGTATCTATGCCGAGAGACTTGGCCACCTGGAAATAGTCAACTCCAGCCGAAGCTGTTGGAGTAGCAGCAGGTGCGTTCATAGCGTTCTTTATTTCCTTCTCGATCTCCATCTGTCCCCGCTTGAATTCCCCTGAGGCTTTCCCTATATTCCTGGCAAGGTCAGGTATCTTTTTTGTGCTCCCGAACAAAACAAGGATCACGACAACTATGATAAGCCAGTCTATTGGTGAGTCAAACATTAAAAATAGTATACCCGTCACTTATTTAACATTTGTGAGCGTGAATTCCAAGACTCCTCCGGTGGGAGGAGACCAGAATTTCCCAGATGGTCTGAGCTTTCACTCAATGTCTATTTCAACGTTTATCCCGGAGTTCCTGTATCCGTTCAATATCTCAGTTATTGCCTTTCGTGTGTCTTCAGGTATTCTCGTGGCTGAAATTGATATCACATTGCTTTTCCTGTTCACTATCACGAAGCCAACTGTCTTGTCATCCGGCATTATCTCGGTGGTCCTGGCAAATTTTTCAATAAAATCTGTGACGGTTTCTTCAGGGTACTCACTCAAAAGGAGTTCCGAAACTTCCCGCAGAGAGGGCTGAAGGTTTGAAAGCTCTACGCAAATTGTTGATGGGTGGAACCCATCCAGACTGATGTTGTACATCACGCATTCGGTCAAGAGAATCTACCTATGCGTTGACTCTCTTGAGATACCATCTCTCCGATCCATCTTTGTCACGCTTGAAGCTATCATCAAGTGTAGAAGGTGCACCAGCTATTCCGGGCTGACCCGGCTCCCAGTTAACAGGCGTAGCAAGCTTGTTCTTCCAGTTAAACTGGAATGCCTTAACAACACGCAGAATCTCAGAGATGTTCCTTCCGACCTCGGCGGGATAATAGATCATCCACCTGACTTTCTGGTCCGGGTCAATTATGAAAACACCCCTTACTGTTGTGCCGGTTTTCTCGTCTATCATGTTGTAGGCCCTTGCTACCTCCTTGTCCAGGTCAGCTATGAGTGGAAAGGGTACCTCAATGCCATAATGCTC
>JAJYUG010000008.1 GCA_021792655.1 Thermoplasmata archaeon
GAAAATGTGACAGCGAATCGTATTTCCCATGCCCTCGCGGAACATAGTACGTGTACGATACACAGTGGGCTTTACCGTCGGGTTCGGGATGAGACCTGGTGTGACCCCACTGTTATGGCCGTCACGAGACTGTTATTTCAACAACATATTTAATAATTTTCTAAACAACAGGCAAAGACCTACAACAACATATAAACGATATTCATTTCTATATTAGTTTAAGAGTACTTTAGCCTGAAATGTAAGGTTTACATTTTATCTTTATCCGGCACATCATTTTTGAGATGTCCACGGAGATATTAAAGCCGGCCAATAGAAAAAACGTGCTTCTTTTTGCCGTTCTCCTCTCAATCTCGGCACTTGTAATTTTAATAATGCTCTCTGATTCTGAAAATTATTTTACGCCATGGGGGGATAAGTACTGGCTCTTTCTCTATACCTCCATAGGACTAGCCATAACGCTCACCCCAGTTATCATAATCGCGTGGCATGACAGGGCGAGGTTCCATGTGGAAACCGGTTTCAGGCACATGATCAAGGTAATCTTCGGATCACTTTGGATACTGGATGGCGTTCTGCAGCTACAGCCTGAGATGTCCTATGGCTTCCTGTCATCTGTCATAACCCCGGTAGTTTCAGGCCTTCCAGCTTTAATTCAGCCGTTTTTCATGGGGATTGTATCAGAATGGGCACATTACCCGATCCTCTTCGACGCGACATCAGCGATTGTGCAGATAACCATAGGAGTCGGGCTTCTGCTTGTAAGCAGGAAGTTACTGCTGAAAGCCATCCTCCTTCTCTCAATAGTATGGGGCACAATTGTATGGGTGCTTGGCGAAGGATTGGGTGGTACTCTGACCGGCGGCGCATCATATCTCTCCGGGTTTCCAGGATCGGCCCTGGTCTATGTAATGGTGGCTGCAATCCTTTTTCCTGACATGACGGATGAGGTGGCAGCAAAGATCGTGTCGGCGTTTATGTTCTCTGTTTTCCTGTTTTCTGCAATAGAGCAGGCGATGCCTTCAAACGCTTACTGGTCCAGCTCAGCCCTCTCGTCTCTTGCCGGCGGAATGGCTTCCAACATTCAGCCCATATTCCTTCAGCGCACGATCTTGGCTTTCTCCAGAACCCTGCTGGCAGACCCGCTTGTATGGAATGCTGCCATTGTCGCTTCATTTCTTATCATTTCAGCGTTATGGATCCGATCCAGGAGAATTGCGGCGTTGGTTACGGCGACTGTATCCCTATTTATCTGGGTCTTCTTCCAAGATTTTGGAATTATCGGAGGGTACGGCACGGATCCAAATACCGCCCTCCCCGTCATGCTGATATCAATTGCACTGGTTTTATACCTTAAGCCCGCTGCGGAAAGAACTGGTTCACAAAGCAAAAAAGAGTGCGATCTGCGCGATGCCACCGGCATCCGCCAGTGAAGCGTCCGGAATCGAGGTAATCAGCCTCTCCATATAAACCTCAGTTCTTTTGGCCTGCTCCTTAAACATTAAAGAACTAAGTATAGCACTTATATAATATAAACAGATATATGAATATGGCCTACCTTATTGTCACCAGCCGCTCACCGATTAGCCACGAGAAGGTAAATGGAAAACATGTGGCAAGAGAGAACATCGGCGGCGTTGTAACCGCAATGCGCAGGATCATGCAGAGTGAGGGGGGTACCTGGGTGTGCTGGGGCGATGGCAGGCTTGATGGGGATTACCAGCACGAAAAGCTGGAAACATACAGCATAGTGAGAGTTTTGCTTTCCAAGTACGAGAAAATGGGTTTTTATGACGATTTCTCCAACGGAACCCTTTGGCCCCTATTTCACTATTTCAGGGAAAGGATTAAGTTCACAGTCACCGGATTCAATGCGTACTACGAAGTCAACCGAAAATTTGCCAAGGCAATAATGGAGAACCTGGATAAGAAAATGATCATCTGGATCCATGACTACCAGTTGAGCCTGGTTCCAGGAATACTCAGGGAGGCAGGTGTTAAGAACAGGATAATATTCACCTGGCACATTCCTTGGGTCGCAAGCGAATTCTTCGCAACGCTCCCGAGATCCGACGAGATAATGGCAAGCATAGCCAGATCTGATGTGATAACATTCCACAACGACACTTATGCCGAGAACTTCATATCGAGCTACAGGTCTATCAAGGGCGGGTACGGCGATATCAGGCGAAAAGTTCATTCAATATCGCTCGGCATTGATACTTCATACTATTCAACCGAAAACGTAAGGCCACTTGGAGGGCATTCCTTCAATGGCAGGAAGGTAATATTCTCCATAGACAGGCTAGATTATACCAAGGGCCTTACAAAGAAGGTGCTTACCATAGAGAGGCTGCTGAGGCTGCATCCGGAATATAGCGAAAAATTTGTTTTTCTAATGATCGTGACGCCCAGCAGAACCGGCGTGCAGGAATATCTTACTATGAAAAGGGAACTGGAGATGACCATAGGCAGGGTAAACGGTGAATACGGGTCACTGAACTGGTACCCGATCATATATATCTACAGAAAGATAAGCCAGAAGACCCTCCTTTCCTATTATGTCTCTGCCGACGTTGCCCTGATAACCCCGCTGTTTGACGGTCTTAACCTGGTCAGCAAGGAATTTGTCAACGCGACAAAGAAAGGGGTACTGATAATTTCCAAATTCGCAGGGGCATCAGCAGACCTGAAGGAAGCGTTGATCGTAAACCCGAACGATCTGGAGGGGACAGCTGAAACCATAGTCAGGGCTTTCAAGATGGGGCATGACGAGAAGATGGCAAGGCTGAACAAGCTGAAGCAAAACGTGCAGAACCGTGACATTAACTGGTGGGTGAATGAAATCAAGAATTTCTCAGATGGATCGCAGGGGTGAAGGTTTCGTCAGCCGCTGATGTCCTGGCCGCCTTCATGAAAATAAGCAGAGGCAACCCCATTATCTTCCTGGATTACGACGGCACGCTGGTCAACATAATAATCAACCCCTGGGAGGCGGTGGCTGATCGCGACCTTATAGAAACCCTACAGGACCTGTCAGGGAGATTTGAAACCTTCATTGTTACAGGAAGATCACTGGAGGATATCAGGACGCTTCTCCCGCTGGACATGAACCTCATTGCAATGCACGGATCCGTAACAAAGCTGAAGGGAAAATCTCCTTCCTTTGTACCGGGATATAACAGGTACAGGGCAATATGCAACGACCTTTTCAATGACCTGGAGCCAACCAGAGCGAAATTTCCCGGGCTCAGGATTTTCAACAAGGACGGCGGGCTGCTCTTTCACTACGGACTCATGAGCAGCGACTTGAAAGGCAAACTTTCAACGGAGGTTGCGGAAATTGCCGGTAGAGTCGGTATGGTTGTTTACAGCGGATATAACATTTTTGAGTTGAGGATTCCTGGAGTCAGCAAGGGGAAGGCCATAAAGAGAATAAGGAGGGGGGACCGGCCCGCAATGATAGCCGGGGATGAAGGAACTGACGAGGAGGCATTTGAAATGAACATGGATGCTTTGAAGATCAGGGTCGGGGATGGACCGACACTTGCAGACATTGTGCTGCGGGATCCTTCAGAAATGCGGGAAGCGCTCAAGCTGATTGCAAGATCCTGACTCAATAGCCCCGGATGTCATATATGTCAAGCCTTCTTGATCGGATAACGGGAACTTCCTCCCTGTATTTTTCCACTTCAGCAAGGTCTATGTCTGCTATGATTACGGTCTCCCTTTCTCCCGCTTCTTCCACGATCTCTCCGTAGGGCGAGATTATAACCGAGTGCCCTGTGAAAGATTCCCCGCACTGCGCAGCGCCTACCACAAATGTGCCATTCTCTATTGCCCTTGCCTTCAGGAGAGTACGCCACTGTTCAAGCTTGTTATCACCCTTGAACCAGCCCGCCTGGTAAATGAGCATTTCTGCACCCTTTACGGCAAGGATTCTTGCAGGCTCAGGAAACCTAAGGTCAAAGCATATCTGCACACCCAGCTTTAATTCGGGCAGGCTGAAAGGTTCAGGGGATTCAAGACCAGCGTTATAGGCATAGCTCTCATTCTTCCCTAAAGCGTCAAAAAGGTGAATCTTACGGTACTTCCCTGTGCCATACCCGCTCCTGTTAATCAGCACGGACGCATTGTATGGCTTTGCAGATCCGCTTACACGCTCCGCCAGATTACACAGCATATTTACCGAATTCTTCCTGGCATATTCCATGAACCTCCTGGCATAATTCCCTTCAGCTTCCTCAGATGCCTCAAGTATGTCAACCCTCTTTTCATAGGGCGCGGAGATCATCTGGTACTCTGGAAATATTACAAGATCAGCCTTCCTTGCGGTGGCCAGGTCAAGCATTGATAGGCTCTTCCTTACGTTGCTTTCCTTGGAATCGCCGGAAGCCATCTGGACAACCGCTATTTTCAGCCTCTTTTCGATCATATTATTCCTCCAGCTTCGCCCAGTTTCTCGGGCAGGTATGTGTCTGTAACGTAATTCAGTCCGTATTTCGCGAGAGCCTGCTGTTCTGCTTTCTTGTTTATCTGTAGCATGGTCTCTATCTCAGATCTCCAGAAGTCTGTCTGAAATCTTGGGTCCTTAAGTTCAGCATTGAGCGCGGCAATGTCCTTGTCAGTGAGCTTGTCAGTCGGAAGGTCGTAGTTCAGGATGTCAGAAGCGGTTACTCCAATGAACTCTGCTGTTGGAACCGCCAGATATTCCGAAATGTGAGCAGTCTTGATTGCCCCGTATGCTATTGATCCAAAAATCCTGAATGACCATGGGTCACCGTCGGTGAAGACAAAAATCGGCAGGTTCATTTCGATGTTCATCCGTTTCAGGACCCTTCTGGTGCTCCGTGCAGGCTGACCCTTAAGGTGTACCAGGACACAGCCGAATTTCTCGTCAAACCCGTTCTCAACGAGACGGTCGAACATACCACCAGTTTCCAGCGCAAGCACAAATTTGGCGTTGGTTGACCTGATCCTAAGCTTCTCGCTCTCGACGTTGTTGGGAATCGTGTAGCCTGCCTCTCCGACGTCATCCTTGCAGTTTATCTTCTTGAAATCGCCTTTCCTGCTCCTTTCCTCTATTGTTATGTCCCCGATGATGCTTGCGCCGTTCTCTTCGGGTCTAAGCTTGAAATCTTCCCTTATAAGGGAAGTTATCACCTCAAGATCCTCCGCCATGAGATCGGACTCGTCCTGTGTACCGAATTTAGCCCGGCCCCATCCCTCGGATATGTAGTACATTTCCCTCAGTGTTGATGATTTCCCGTCTCTCAGCATCTCCAGGATAAAATCAATCATGTACATGTTCTTGAGAACGTAGTTAGCTCCATCCGTCGTCCTCAAGCTCCTTGATACCTTGGCATCCCCGTACTTCCATACGGATGAGAGTTTGTCCAGAACTATGTTGTCCCTGTTCCTGGAGGACATCCGTATCTCCGGTACCTCTCCTCCCCCAAGCGCGTTGTAGATGTCCTCCACCATTGATTCCAGCGTCTTCTTCACTTCACGCTCCATCTTCTACAGCCTCCTCCTCTCGCAATGACCAGTCTCCAGGCAGAGGTTCAGCGCCATGCACAAGCACAGGGTTGATTCCTGTTGTGTAATAGTCTGTCCCGGGATATTTATCAGATTCGGTCAGCACCTTGAACCTGACCTCAGACACCCCAGCTGGAGAGATCGAGGGGATTGTCCACATTGCTTCCCCGTCTATCTTCCCAGAAACCGGCTCCGCATAGAGAGTGAATGCGCGGCTCTCCGAAGTGTAATTTAATATCCTGGCCAAGACATCGAAACCTCCGTCGCATTTCGATCCCTCCTCCTTTATGAATACTACGTTTGCCACGAGAGACATGACCCGATCAATATTCGGCTCTTCCCTGCCAAGTATCCTGGAGCATTTTTTTCCTATTTCCGGTATTATGTTCATTACAAGGTTGAACTTCTCGTTTGCCTTTTCTCTCCTCTCATTCCTGTTCATGAATGATTTGAGGCCACGGCCGACCGATTTAAGGGCAAGCTTGATTTCCTCGATGATCTCCGGAATTGCGGCAACCGCTTCCTTGGACTCTGAAGTGTAGGGTACCCTTGTTCCGTACACATGAACAAGGATTATCATGGGGCCGAAGGGCACCCCGATTCCCTGCTTCTGGTCCATGCCGTATGGGCGCCAGTCGATCTCAGCAACCGCCCTGATCATGGCACAGGCACCAGCCTGATAGAGAAGTGGCACCTTGTTAGCGTACCGTATGATTTTCACCTGGTCATCCGCCCGGAGTTCTCCCCCATAAACAATGCCAACCTCAACGGAGAATGGATTCCCGTTGTAAACCGATACCGGCCTTGTTACCGGTTTAGAATAGAATGCAGGGTGATGCTCCTCGTAGACCGCCATCAGTCCCCTCCTGATGAATTCCTCGCCAAGCGGGGAGAGGCAGTCAACCGGAGGGGGCATAAGCTTCACCTTCCTGAAAGCCTGCTGAAGCTTCATTGCAGTTTCGGCCTTCATTTCTCCAGGGAAGGCACTGCCGTCAAGCCCTGACTCCTTCAGTATCTCGTCGGCGACACGGTCGCTTACCCTGTTGAATTCTCCAGTAAGGAAGGACCGCAGGTGCTTTTCGCTTGAGACTGCCGCGAGGCCGATGATCTCTCCCGGCTCAAGGCCCAAAGGGTGCGGCTTTATGGATCTCGCCGGTTCAGGAAGCTTTTCGGTGCTTCTGCGAAATACCGTAGTGACGCCATCCGGGTCGACAAACGTCAGGTTCATGTTCGGATTCACAACAGCAGTCTCCCTGAGGTATTCTATAATGGACTGTTTTCCCGTCTGGTATCGTCCCTTGGCAGTAATTGAAATCTCTATCCCATGCCCGTAATTCACAATGACCGGACTTTCCGAGATCACTGTTCCCTTATTCTCCTTTACGTTTATCTGCATGTATATTTCAAAGCCGACGTCTGCTTCCTGCGTCTTTGTCATTATCCTGGACGGCTCCCCGGTGGTAATCTGCCCGTAAAGTATTGCGGCAGTGATGCCTATCCCCTGCTGCCCGCGGGATTGCCTGACAGCATGGAACCGGGATCCATAGAGCAGCTGCCCAAATACTCTTGGAACCTCGATCCTCTCAATCCCCGGCCCGTTGTCCCTGACAGTGACGCGGAAGGTGTCATCGGACTTTTTTGCAACTTCCACGTATATCTCAGGCAATATCCCCCACTCTTCGCAGGCGTCAAGGGAGTTGTCAAGGGCTTCCTTTACAATCATGAACAGGGAACGCTGCGGAGAGTCAAATCCCAGAATGTGCCTGTTCTTTTCAAAGAATTCCGCAATTGATATTTCCTTGTAGTGCGATGCCATTGCCCTGCCGGCGCTCATGCCTTTCCAATAATTCCCTTGCTTATATTGTTTTCCCGACGGGTGCAGTTTCTGGTACAATTATGAACTGATTGTACCATAATAGAATTATGCATCCCCCAGGTTTGGAGGTGATAGCACATGAAAAGGAAATATGCAGTAGTTGCTGCAGTAATCGTAATAGTGGCAGCACTTGTGGGCACCTACTATTACCTCGGTTACGAAGGCAATGGAACGGTGAACGTATCCGTAGCTGACACCTCGATTGCAGGCGTTTCGGCGGTGAATCTGACATTTTCAGAAATAGCGATACACGGCAATGCCACAGGCTGGACCAATATCAGCACAACAAAGACTGTTGACATATTGAATGTCACGTCCGCAAATGCAATACTGCTGGGGAGCATGTCCCTGAAGGCGCAGAAATACACCCAGATACGCCTTGAACTCACCAAGGTAACTGTGGTCCTGTTCGGGGTCAATGTGACAGCAACTCTATCCGGAAACGGATTTGCAGTAATCACCCAGCCATTCACGGTCTCGGCGCATGGAACCACCGACATGGTGATAGATTTCAGCCTGAGCTCATCCCTGCACATCAATGGGCTCACTAGCATTACGTTCACGCCAAATATAGGGTCCGTGACCATAAGCTAGGCGTCGAACAGTGAATGGATATAAATCCATTATTTTTTATTAAATGTGGAGGGTTAAAGAATAACCTTTCCCAAAATTGAATTTTTTTTCAGCGGAAATAGCCAAGATCTTCCTTTGGCTGGTTCTTTCCCTGTACCTCTTCCTGCATCTTTTCCGTGATCTGCTCGATCTGCTTGCTCCTTTCCTCTATGTCGGTCAGATCGATCTCTATCCCCAGAATAGAGCAAAGGACCTTCAGCATTTCCCTGGCACCCTTGGGATCAGCAAAGTACCCGGAGGTTTCTCCCATCAGGCAGGCACCCTTCATCGAAAAGAGTTCCTTCGCCAGTCCCAGCATGACGCCTGCAGATCCAACAATACCGCCGCCGGGCTCTCCCTTTGGAAATACCACGCCATTATCCATGAGGGCCTGCTTTAGATCCACACTGGTAACTGCGCCGAGTATCCTGGGTGATTCTATGATCTTCCCTATGCTGTAGCCTCCGAGCGTGTAAACCATGCTCACACTGTATTTCCTGGCAATTTCAAGCACATTGTATGACATCTCATACTGGCCTTCCTGCGTGGTTCCCTGGAAATCGCCCACGAGTATCATAAGGTCCTTCTTGCCAGTGAACTTTTTGTAATACAGGGAGTTCCTGACGAGAAAAGTGGTGCTGTCATCGCCTATGAACACCTGGGGCGGAAGGTACTGGGAGAATATGTCGATCATCTTTTGCATTTTCAGTTTCTCAATCAGATACTCTGCCGCAATCTTTCCTATGTTGCCAATACCGGGCAAGCCGCCAATGAGTATCGGATTGTTCAGTTTTGGTTTTTTATATTGATTTATTATTATCTTTTCCACTTTTATCGCCATCCATTAATTTCAACCTGTACTTCTGGAATTTATCCGCCGGTGAATATTTCGGCGGGAGCGCAAACTCAGTAGCCGAACCGCATACGGGGCAGACCACCTGCATGGTGTAGTGCCCATTTTCGATACATTTCCTTATCAGTGAGTGCATAAGTTTACTGTTTTCTTGTGAATTCGAAGCTTACCGAGTTCTTTTTTGCAGCATCAGTTATTGACTGTACAGATTTCTTCAGCAAATCTTCGGCTGTCTTATAATCTTTTTCAGTTACGACCAGCCGGTATTTTGGTGCCCCTGCATACTGGATTGCAACCCCGGGAAGCATACCCTGCACAATTGTTTCCCTGACAGATTCCACGCCGTTCCCGGCGACAGAGTATGCCTCTATCATGCCGTTGATCTTTACATAGGGTGTGTTGATGTTCTCCTTGGCCACCTTGATCATTGCATTTTTCCACTTCGCCCTGACATCCGGCATCCAGTTCTCGTTGGAGGAAGCATCCTCAAACGCATTGTAAAGGGTGCCGTAAGTCTGCCTGAGTTCGTCCGCGAATTCTTTGTCGCATTCCTCCGGAGTCTTTTTGAGGGACTTTGCAACGATTTCCAGCAACTTTTCTGACTTCTGGTCATTTTTCCACTCAGAAATCTTCTCGCGCTTCTGGTGGTCGTTGACTCTTTTCAGCGATAGATCCACGTATCCCCGGCTCTGGTTTACCCCCAGTACCTTGCATACTGTCCTCTGGCCTTCACGCAGGTAGTCACGGATATGCTTGACCCATCCGGTCGCAACCTCGGCTATGTGTATGAAACCCTCTTTCCCAGGGTATTCATCGAGCTTTACGCTAGCGCCAAAATTCTTTACTTCCCTTATGGTGACAACAACAAGGTCACCCACTTCAGGCAGTTCTTTTCGCATTAAAGTTCTCCGGTGTATTCCCCTGAGACCGCAACTGTGCCACCGGTGGGTTTAGCAATTGTAGCTCCGCATATGTTGCAGACTACAGTAGACGACACCTTTGAGTACGTTATCTGCTCGTTTCCGCAGTCCTTGCACTTTATCTTTATGAATTTGTTGCCTATGCTCTTCAGCTTTACAAACTTCTGTTCTGCCATCATTATGCCTCCACCAGTTCAAACTTCTTGGCCCTGTATGTCGGATGCGTAGAAGCCCTCTTGCATGTCTCGCAACGAAATCTGACGCTTACCCTCTTGGTAGGCTTTTCCCTGCCCTCAAATTTTGGCCTTGGAAAACCGCCAAAACCGGAAGTGGCTCTCCTGAATCTTCTCTGGCCAGCCTTGAATTCGCTCGCCTTCTTCTTCCTGACTCTTTCAACTTCATGCGGAGTGTGTTTATTGCAGAACCTGCAATACATCATCATTGTTTTTGGCATTTTCAACTAAATCACCATCATATAGGCCACTTCGGATCTGACGCCTGTCGAATCCCACATTTTTACCATCCTTAATACTTTTATCATTAAAGAATGGTAACGGATGAAACCTACACTATCAGTCCTGATTTCAAGCATGGATATAAGTTTTTAACAATCTCCCGAATTGAAATGGGTAAATTTTTACGCCTGATTCAATTTTGAAAGCATGAGTAAATCACGGATGAGAAACATCGTTATCGTTGGTGTTAGCGAAGGGCTGGGATCCTCAATGGTTGCAAGATACCTTGAATCCGGCTGCAGGATTCTGATTTCAGCAAGAAATGAGGAAAAGCTTGTGAGGATTGCGGAAAAGATGAAGGGAGGCGGTAACTTGATCTATACTCCCGGTGACGTGTCATCAAGGGAGGGCGCGGATGCTGTACTAAAAACCGCTAAACAGCGTCTCGGGACCGTGGATGCACTCGTGATACAGGTAGGCGGATATGGAGAGGACAGCATCAAGGATTACGGGATGCTTGATTCAATGCTGGAGAACCATGTCAGGATACCTATTACTGTCGTATCCTCCGCACTCGCAGTGATGGACAGGGGGTCGTCCATCCTCCTGGTCAGCAGTGCAGAAACACTGGGATACCCGGAACCAAACAAGATGTCTTACACAATAGCAAAGAGCTCCCTGAACCGCCTCACTGAGTCACTTGCCTCGCAACTTCTTTCATCCGGCATCAGGGTAAATGCGGTTGCCCCTTCCTACATTCATGGAGATGCGGGGAAATACGTTCTTGGTGCAAGCGGAAACCCTCCGGACCTTATAGCAAAGGTGGTGGACTGGATTACGGGTGACGATTCAACCCTAATAAATGGAGCAATAATTCCCGTTGATGGCGGGCACAGGTTCATGCGCTAGAAGTTACTCAGCTGCTACCTTCACCTTGGAAGGGTTCATCATGTGCACGTCCTGGTTTATGACAATGGATCTGACGGGTTTTGCAGAATGGGCCTTTATGACCGCTTCTATTGACCTGTCTGAATCGTTGGCAATCTGGCAGATGGCCCTTGATTCCTCCTCGGTCAATATCTTCCACGAATCTGCTGCATACTTGCCGGGTCCCTCAGAGGCATACTGAACGGTTATTTTGTGAATTTTTGAACAGTCATACATGGATTTCACCTGAAATCATCTGGTTTCAGTATCCCTTATGGATAAAATAAATTTTGGCAGGAAAAACCCTTTAGCACGATTTATTCATACGAGCGTAACATCTTCGCTATCCACCTGGCCAACTCCAGGAACAGATGAAATAGCCTGCTCGACCCTGTCGATCTTGCCCTCTTCGTCTGGGACAACCACCTGGATCTTAAGCGCCTTTATGCCGAAGCCAATATCGTCGGTTGTGACCTTGTTTACTTCACATATACCCTTTATCTTGTGCACTATCCCATTCTCCAGGGTCTCAATATTCATATCCGAGTCCTCTGGGAGGACCTTGAAAACAACACAAACTTCCCCCATTTAAATCCCCTTAAGGTCCCTGGAACCCACAGGCACTGCAGACATAATGTGTGGAATGTTCCCTGCAGTCCTTGCATCTGCCTATGACTTCCTCTCCACAGTTCGGGCAATCAAAAATCGAATAACCGACTTCAACAAGCCCTATTCCGCAGGATGTGCACGTGTCTTTATATTTCATTTATGATCATTTCCAGAAGCCGATTTCCCTGACAGGAATACATAAACTATTGCCTGTCGCAGAACTGATGCTCCAGATAGTCGGATATAAGAAAGATATATAACAGTTCCTAATCCCGGACGCATATTGAATCGGATGATATGCAGCAAATTGTCGGTTATGCCGCAGACACAGTGCAAATTTTCCTCACTGTCAGGCGTTTACATAAAGTATGTATATGCGTTTCGATTGTTAATTAATGGCACTAATCCGACCCGTAGTTGCCAGGGGAATCCTCAGGACCATGAAAATGTCCACCGGCTCAAAGATGCCATTAATCGCGGGACATAAACTCCTCTATGAATGCAACCTGAGATGCAAGATGTGCCCGTTCTGGAGGAGAGAGGACGAAAAGCTTCTTGACATTGATGAAGAGGTCAAGATGATGGAGTCGCTGAAGAGGGCGGGCGTTTCTTTCCTTGGATTTGAAGGTGGCGAGCCGCTCCTGAGGAATGATATCGGTGAAATACTTCATGAATCATTTAGGAGATTTCACACCTCCATGGTCACTAATGGCTGGCTGCTCAAACAGAAGATCAGGAGCATAAGCGATGACCTGAACTACCTTTTTGTTTCGCTGGACGGCATAGGAGATCTGCACGACCGGCTGAGGGGAGTACAGGGATCGTTCAGGAAAGCGGTTGATGGCATTGAAACTGCCAGGGATTATGTCCATATGGCAATAAGCTCAACCATAACAAAGGAAAACATGCATCAGGCGGCGGATCTGGTAAACCTCTCAGCAAAGCTCGGAGTCAGCATAAATTTCCAGATAGCCTATGACTATTCCACGGCAGACCCCATGTCGCCTGAGAGGAACAAGCTCAGGGACACGATAGCGCTCCTTAGGGATTACAAGATGCGGGGATATCCGGTTCTTAATTCGAAGGAATACTTTGATGCTTTGCTCAATTCATGGTACGGGACAGAGAAGTGGATATGCAAGCCATGGCTCACCGTCAACATCGACCCGTCCGGCAGGATAGTTCAACCCTGTTACGTGCTTAACGAATACGAGGGCACCGAAAAGGTCTGGGATGTGGATCTCAGGAAGATGTGGAATTCATATAACTGGGAGCCTTATGAAAGCTGCAACAAATGTGCACTTGCCTGCTACCTGGAGCCATCCCTTTTCTCCTGGAAGAATCCATCCATGGTAAAGGAGCGGATTGTCGACAGCATGGCATCTTACATTACAGGTGGGCTTACCTGAGCACGATTGCAGGCATTTGAATATATCTGCACAGAATAAGCGATTATCCTGGGGAACTGCCTGGATAGAAATTATCTATACAGACCGGATACTGAAACATGGAAGTGTCTGTCACTTTTTATCAAAACGGGAAAACGAACAGGGTAAATCTGAAGAATGCCTTCTTGGCATCAACCGACCCGCCATATGTTGGTCTTATCATCAAACCGGGAGTAGGGATCTGGGAATATATGAAAGACAATGATGACTTGATATTCAACCTGCACGACTCGAGCGTAACAGCCGAAATTAAGTACAGAATTGACGTGGGAGAAAACTCCATATTTTTCCTGACCAGCGAGAACAAAAAGTTCTCCGAGCTGGTGTGATTCATTCAGATGAATATGTATATATTAATCACCAGGGAAACTGCGACAAAAATTGCAAAATAACCGATGTTCCAGGATATGACCTTTGATCCGTCAAGTGGGGGGAAAGGTATCATGTTGAAAAGCGAAAACCATAGGTTAATGACAGCGGCAAAGTAGAAAACCTGCTCCATCAGCGATCCGGGCTGAGATGCAAAAAATATACCGAGGAATGCAATTCCCAGCACCAGGTTTGTCATCGGGCCAGCGAGTGCCGTCTTTCCCATCTGCTCCCTCCCATATATTCCGGAGATATTCACCGCACCAGGGGCGGCAAATATAAAACCGATCAGGGATGTCAACAGGGCCAGGACTATCCCAAATGGCCACATCCTGAAATATGCAATGCCGCCATAACTTCTTGCCACATAACGATGGGAGAGCTCGTGCAGAAGAAATGCGGTGACCATACCGATGAATGCCTCCAGCAGGTATACGACTGTGTCATATCCATTGAGAGGCGCACGGCTCTGAATGGAATTATAAATGAAGAACGCAAGAGTAAGGGCTCCTACTGAGATGAGTATGTCCCTTGTCTCCTCCCGGCTGGTGGATGTGAAGTAACCCCTAAACATGCCCGGATCTCCCGCCCGCATTGACCGTCGACACGTAATTCATCAGCGCTATTACATCCATTGCCTCGGAAATGCCAGTGTTCAGCTTGCATGCCACCCTGAAGGGGTCATGATCTACATCCTGCTTCAGTGCAGTCTTAAGCAACTTCTGCAGATCCTGATCCTCTATTTTTGGTTTCCTGACGGTCGAAATCTCCTTTTTAATGTATGCGTATATGTTCTTGGCTATTACCGGGTCCCTCCTGGCCATGTTGTTGTAAATTACGCTGATATTAAGGTCTCCGATGCCGTTCACCCTTGTCTTCTTGCATATCTTTTGTATTATGTCCCTGCTCAGCACCTCGTATTTCTCGTCGTTCATATCGGAATACCCTACGTCACTTGCCAGAAATGAGAAAACGTCCTCAACGGCGTCGATGGGAATGTCAGCAGTGGAAACGGCATCTTCGGTAGAAAAGCGCTTTCCGATCTTGTATTCAAGTTTCAGCAGCCGCTCCACGTATCCCATTACTTCCTGTGACTTCTTTACATGATTGATCTCTTCCATGAATTCGCTGAATGCTTCTGAGCTGACCAAGGAACCGTGGTAGCGGCCAACTATAGATTCGGCTGCTTCATATTCCCCTAGATTGATGTAACTCCTGACAATGAAGTGAACATTTGTCGAGTCCACATACTCCCTGTTCTGTTCATAGAATTTCCTGATCTCAAGAAACATGTTCTGCTGATAGTATATCCTGAGTAGGTTGTCAACAACGGCGTATATAGCTTCGCTCGTTTTCGCGTGCCTCAGCGCAGAATGAAGGACCTCGATGGATTCATGAAACTTCCCGAGTTTTTCGTATGCGCTGGAAAGTTTCACGAGATTCTCAATGTTATCCGGATAATTTTTTTGAAGGTTTTTCATTATCTCTATGGCTTTCTCATATTCATTGGACTCCATCATCCTGTCTGAAATTATCTTCCCAAGAAAGAGAAACCCTTCATGCTGGTATATACCTATGAGTATGTCACGCACTTCCTTGTTTATCCAGAGGACGCGAGAAATATATCCTATGCGTTCCTCATCCTCTTTTGTCTCCACACGTATCTTCCGGAGGAGGTCTATGATCTTCTGAATTTCCCCTGTTCTGTAGTAAAGTTTCAGCTGCGACATGCCGTTCTGATCAGAAGCTCCTATGAGTCTTCTGGCTTCATCAAAATTCTTTGTTTCGATCAGCGTTTCAATGTAATTGTCGATCCTTTCCCGGTTATACCCCTTGGCGATGGCCATTTCATAGTAAGAGAGAGCGTCCTTAAAATCGGAACGGGAGTAATACCAATCTCCTATCATAACTTCGACAGCCCCGCTGCCAACCTTTTCCCTCTTTTCAATCAGGAAATCAATAACTGAATCCTGCATTTTCAATGCATTAAGTATTTCCACATGCACCATGATGTCCTCGGCGGTTACGGTAGAAGCTTCCACGATTTTTCTGGAATACTGGACTGCGCCATCGTATGACGAATTCTCAATCATACGATCCCTTAGAATCCTTAGAAACCAGACGTTCTTGACATCCTTTTTGGACAGGGTTTCTATCAGCCCATCCCTGAATGACAGAGCCTTGTTTTTCTTTATGTATGAATTGATAAACTCAAAATCTATGGATTCTTCGCCCCCTATCGCGACAATGAGCTCCATTGATTCAAGAGCACTCTTTTCATCGTTTCCAGAGAGGGAAATTTTTGTCTCCAGGTCAAAGAAATCGGCGTTAGAGAGCATGGAAATAGCCCGGGATAATGATCTGGAAGCCTGGGAGATATCTCCCCTCCTGAAAAGCAGGAAAGCCTCCATGTAGTTATAGAAAGGGTCCCGGTTCCTGAGATCTTCCATCGTGTGCAGTTGGTCTCTGGCCCTGTCAAGGTATCCATTGACGATAAGCGCCTTCACACCCGGAAAGTGAAATTGCGGAAAAATCATAATGTCCTTGGGCAGCTTACCTGAATTTATTTCAGAAATGGTATCCACTATGATCTGGATTCGCTTATATTTAGAATTAGATATGAATTTCCTGATTACATCCGGAACTACCTCAGGAGATCTGTTCACGTTGTCAAAGGTGACAATTGCCACTATTGATACTGGCGAAGTGCCGTTTATTATTTCCGGCAGGATATTGCTGACAACCACGCGCCTGCCGCGGAGGTTCCCTATGACCATGTCTATCAAGGGCTTCTTTGCCTTGATAGACGTGAGGGTTTCCAGCAATGCCTGAATCTCCCTGTCCTTGTTCAGGCTGGAATATATTGAGTCGATGAAGTGTTCGGAATCAAGTATTTCAGGGCTTGATGCTATCATGTTCATTGCGTTTTCTAGCTTTCCGGTATAGACCAAGCTGGCTGCAACCATCCCGGAAAACTTTGTTTTTACTTCCCGGTTGGCTACAGCGGATATTCTTGAAAGGAATTTTTCGTAGTCATGCCTGTTATAGAGGTCGTTCAGTATAAAGGATATTGTATCAGGATCGTCTGGAGTGAACGACAGTATATCCTCGGCGGTGTTCAGCGCCTCTGTGATCTTGCCAAGTTTCAGGTTAATCTCCATCAAGAGCTTTGAAAAATCAAGGTCCTTTACCGGGGAATTCTGCTCCCTTATGTCCCTGTAGGCCTCATCAAACATTGAAAGCTCTATCTCCGCACGGATCTTCTTGATCATTTCCTCCTTGGAGCAGAGTAGTTGCTTGCAGAGCACATCGATCCATTTTATCATTTCCTTAAGATTGTGTAAGTCCTCGTTTATATCTATCAGTCTTCTGACAGAATCGTAATCATCCCTGAATTTGGTGTTTATTGTCGCGAAGACGTCAAGCGCCGCCTTGGGGTTGTTTGAAAGATACAGAGATTCGCCCAAAGCAGTCATCAGATCGTGATCCTCAGGGTATTCCGATAGCGCATGCCTGGCTATCTCAGAAGCCAGAGAATAATTCCCGGAAGCCATGCTTTTCTTTATCAGTATCAGGAAGCTGTCAACATCCTCGATCTCATCATAGTTCAGCTGCCCTATCACCTTTGACATCTTGCCGAGCTCGCCGGTTCTCTGGTACGCGTTGATAAGCTCAATCAGGTAGGTTATTGATTTATCCCGCTTGCATACCTCCTCCAGGAATTTGGAAAGGTCATCATACCTGCCCTTTGACTGGAGATTCTTTATTACCGTGGAGTTCACGTCGTCGTCAAGATCGCCTTCCAGATACCTCGAGAACATTTTATGGTCATATTTTCCGCACAGCGAAAAGAATATTGCTGGCTTGATTGGATCTGAAATGTTATTGTATGCGTTGAACAGCCTGGCATCGGTGTCTGAGTCCTGGCAGAAATCGCTGTCATTGTATACCAGATCCACAAAGGAATCCGGTTCAGCAGGGTTATATATCGATGCTGAGTAGAAAAGTTTCACGTCCCTGTTGTCAGGGGCCAGTTTCATCAATTCCTGTGCCAGACCGGCAGTTCCGGGTGAACTAAGCTTCTGGACACTGGCAATGAGTTTCTTTATGTCCTGTGCAAACTCCGGGTACTTCAAATCGCTCTGCGATGGCGGGGAGTTCTCGAGCTGCCTTACAAGGCCGAGAATCCGGTTTTCCTTCTCCTGCCTGCTTCTTGATGAATATATTTCATGGAAGATCTTTCTAAGCTCTTCGCCATAATGGAGTTCTGGATCGGCGTCTGGCATCTTAATCCTAGATTATTAAAGGTATAATATGCTTGTCTCATAATATGTTGATTTATGAAAACGTTCCCCGATCAAGCAGGCTTTTCAATGTTATGCGGTATGGTTAAATAGTTTTTTACAATTTGTCAGCGAAACGAATATGCCTAAACCCACAATCAACGTAATTAAACCACTGGATGTGCTGAAAAATTCAATAGAAAGGAATGTTCTGGTCGACGTAAAGGGAAACAGAGGATATTCCGGCATATTGGAAGGATACGATGTTTACATGAACCTTGTTATCAGGGATGCCGGTGAGGTTATCGGCGGTGAAACAAAGGGAGTTCATGAAAGAATTCTTGTAAGAGGGGACAATGTGATATTTGTGTCTCCATCAAAGAGTGACTGAATATGAGTACTGGAACTTATTCAATGGGAAAGATGAACAATAAGAAGGTTCATATTACCTGCAGGAGATGTGGTCACCATACATACCACATCAGGCAAAAGAGGTGCTCTCACTGTGGATTTCCCGCAGCAAGAACAAGATCCTATAACTGGGCAAAAACCAAGTGATCACTGCGCTGTTGTTGGCGTGATTTCAAACGAGCAAGCTTATGGCTACCTTGTCAGTTCCCTGAAATCACTTCAGCACCGCGGGCAGGAAAGTGCCGGAATAGCAGCATTTGACGGCACCATGATGAAGCTTAAGAAGGGAATGGGGCTTGTAAACGATGTTTTTAACGAGAAGGAGAATCCCATTTCCGGTAGCGTGGGAATAGGGCATACGCGATATTCTACAATGGGAACGAAAACCTTGGAAAATGCCGGACCTTTTGTTGTTTCCAGTGCCTCTGGTTATCTTGCCATATCCCATAACGGAGAGATAACAAACGCAGAGCAGCTCAGCGAGGAACTCAAGAAGAGAGGGGCCACGTTTTCAACTTCCTCAGATACTGAAGTAATGCTCATGGAACTTTCAAAAGAGATAGCGGAAAACGGCGTTGCGAATGGGATGAAGATCGCTATGTCAAAGCTTAAGGGAGCTTATTCCGCTGCGTTCATGATTGATGACAGGCTTTTTGCGATCCGGGATCCCATGGGAATAAGGCCCCTTATTCTCGGGAAGACCGGCAATACATACGTTGTTGCCTCAGAAAGCTGCGTGATGGATGTGCTTGGAGGGGAAACCATAAGGGATGTACTTCCCGGTGAGGTCGTGGAAATAACTCCCATTGGGCCGAAAAGAATTTTCATAGCATCTTCAAGGGTGGAAGCACATTGCATGTTTGAATATGTCTACTTTGCCAGGCCA
Source organism: Thermoplasmata archaeon (assembly GCA_021792655.1). Classification (GTDB taxonomy): domain Archaea; phylum Thermoplasmatota; class Thermoplasmata; order Thermoplasmatales; family Thermoplasmataceae; genus B-DKE. The sequence continues at coordinate 19,188 of JAJYUG010000008.1, forward strand.
GACAGCATAATAGACAATATAGAGGTTTTCGAAACCAGGATCAAGCTTGGGAGGGTGCTCGCCGATGAAAGCATGGTAGAGGCTGACGTCGTAATACCGGTGCCGGATTCAGGGAGAGCCCAGGCCCTGGGCTATTCCCAGAGGTCGGGCATTGTTTACAGCGAGGGCCTCATAAAGAACAGGTACTCCGGCAGAACCTTCATAATGCCGTCGCAGGTTCAGAGAACTGCATCCATTAAGATGAAGCTGAATGCAATAAGGTCAGTTGTGGAGGGAAAGCGAATAGTGCTTGTGGACGACAGCATAGTACGCGGCAACACAATGAGGCATATCGTGATGCTGCTGAGAAAGGCTGGCGCTACGGAAGTACACGTCAGGATAGGATCGCCAGAAATCATTGCCCCCTGCTACTTTGGGGTTGACATGAAAACGAAGGATCAATTCATAGCAAGAGGGAAGACCAACCAGGAAATAACAGAAGAAATCGGCGCAGATTCCCTGGCCTACATTTCAATTGACGGCCTGGTAAAGTCCATAGGAATGCCAAAGCAGAATCTTTGCCTGAGCTGCCTGACTGGAGAGTATCCCGTCAGCATACCCGGAGAGAAATATCTGTACCAGAAAGACCTTACAAATTACTGACTGGACTTAATTTCCTTCAGTCTCTTGTCCAGCTGCTTTTTCATCATGTCCATGTCCATCTTTGTGCCAAGGAAGTCTGCCTTTGACGTTATGGCTATCTTGTTCGCAATGGCTCTTGAGGCTTTTCCCCTAAGGGACGGCTTAAGCGGAGAAACATCAGGATGCTTGAATATAACACCGTGCTTCGGCGGTGGCGAGCCGGTGGTCATGTGCTTGAAGAATGCGGTTTCTGCTCCAAGTACCTGAATTGTACTTGATGGATATTTGACAAGGTTCTTCAGGCCCCCGCTCCTGGACAGGATCTCCAGGGTAAGATCCGGACCCACCAGATCTGAAGTGTTCTGCATCACCTTCCTGATCTCCAAGTTCAGGTACTCTGAAAGCGCAGAACGGTACTTGCAGAGACCTATTCCAGTAGACCATAGTTCCCTTAACACCACGGAATTCTCAGTTCCCTCTTTCACCCTGTCCATGTTCCTCGAAAAAAATGTGCAGGGATCGTCATCATGATAGGCGATTCCAGACAGGGCAGCAAATGGCATAGCGCTTTCCAGGTACGTGTTGATGATGCGGTCGAGTTCGGATTTTACCGCGTGAAGCTTAATAACTACCTGATCGCCCGCGAATTCTTCCTTTATCCTTTTTTTTCCGTAGTTGATAAGGATTTCCCTTAAATTGGGTATTTTTCCCGACCCCGGCTGGGATGTCTCTGGAATAACCCCCGCCCTGAGATCGTCCATGATCTGGATGTAGTTTGTTTCCAAATTTGTGTACGGCAGCATATCCCTGCCGGACTTCCTTCCGTACCACATTATTTCTCTCTGGTTTTGCTTCATTTTCTACAGTAACCTTAGCCTTAGGAGATATAAGGATTCTGTCAAAGTCCACAACCTTTAGATCACCGACTTCGTCGAATGATACCATCATCTTTCCTGTTCCCACAACGTAATTATCCTCGGAAACCACGCATACACGGTCTCCCCTTCTTGGTTCACCCACAATGGCCTTGATCCCGCCTGGAAAGAGATCCGAGCCATGCGCGATATTTTCAAGTGACGAATTCTTGACAACCACCTTAGGGTAACTCCGGAACAGGAATTCTACCGGCAGAAGTATTTCAGATAACTTTTTTCCGGAGGACTGGGTGCTGAGATAGACCGCATCCTTAAGCATCTGCAACGTCACCATCCTTTCCTCGTTGAAAGGGCCAGTCGCCGTCCGCCTCAATTCTGCCATCTGGGCGCCACATCCAAGTACATACCCAATGTCCGTGCAGAGAGTCCTGATGTAAGTCCCGGATTCGCATCTTATCCTGAGAAGCGAGAGCCTGCCTCCATATTCCATCAGGTCTATTGAAAAAATTCTTCTTACCCTCACTGTCCTTGACACTGCCGATCTTACCGGAGGGAGCTGGTAGATGTCAGTGGTGAATTCGGACAGCACCTCCCTGAGCCTTGCCTCGGATACCTCAGAGTACGTCCTTAGCACACATATGTACTCCTTTGGCTCCTCATGCGCTATTTCAATAAGCTTTGTCGCCCGGCCGATTGCCATCACCAGCACGCCCGATACGTTGGGATCGAGTGTGCCAATGTGACCTACCCTGTCAGTGCCAATTATTTTCTTGACCCAGAAATCCACCTGATGACTGGTCGGCCCCTTAGGCTTGTCTATTACAATGAATCCTTCCGGATCATTTTTTTCCGCCTGGCGATATTCTGTCATATAATTCATCCGCTATTTCCTGAGCGCTTCTGCTACCCGAGTCTATAATCAGGTTGTAGATGTCCGTTCTGGAATAGTCAATATCATAATACTGCTTGTACCTTTTCATTTCAGATTGTTCTCTTGCCCGTATTTCAGCCCTTACGGTTTTTTCCGGAAGGTTTTCCCTGAACATAACCCGTTTCACGCGAATATCCAGCGGGGCTTTAACGAAAACCTTCAGGGCATTTATATCATTGATGAAGCACAACCATCCGGACAGCCTTGAATCTACCACCATGTTCCTGTTTTTTCTAAGTGTGTCAAGTAGCAGACGGTCAAGGTCCCTGTCAATATTCTCCTCCTTCTCTGCAAGAGCGCCGAATTCGTCAACTGTCATGCCCTTCTCCTTCGCGAGGTCCCGGAAGATGTCCCCCCCAGAAATGTAAGCATATCCCAGCTTGGTGGAGGCCAGCCTGGCAATGGTTGATTTGCCGCTCCCTATTTCACCACTAATCGTTAATAGCATCAATCTCTCTCTTCTCGTACTTCCTTAGTTTGAATGTGAAGTCTATGTATTTTATTATCATTGTTGCAAAGTAGCCTATTACCAAGCTCGCTATGAAGTATATCCCGATCCAGTACGGTGCGATGAATATCTTGGCGGTAGCAAGATTTATGTCTGTATCCCAGGGTGTCGCTATTATCTGGTACGGCAGGGCAGATATGTAAACAAAAAGCCACATGTATATAAGGAAAATAAAAACTGTCAGGATCATCAGGGGCTTCATCGTATTCATGGAAAGCTGCTGCTGCTCCATGGTTACGTCCATCCTCATCTTGTTCAGCTTTGCAAGCCTGTCCTTCTGGTTTGCCCTGAATGCTTCCCTGTAAACCTTGTTGAAAGCCTTCATGCGGTTCTGGGCCCTTCCCATGCTTATCCAGTCTGTGAAGAAGTAACGGGGGACTGAGGTGATCAACCCTATGAGTATGCCTACAAGAAATAGCGTCATCAGTGGAGTTGTGTAATTGAAACCTATCACCGGCATGAGAACCTTGTTCATCATTGCCCCGATGGCGTTCCTTATTGATATGTCAGAAACCAGCACAACCATCATTATCATTATGAACAGATACACCATCTGAAAGCTCATTGCCTTCTTCATGGCTTCCTGTGAGCTTGGCTTCTGAGGGCTTGTCTCAGTCAACTACCATCAACCTCTTCACTATATTATCTGCAGCTATTTCTGGTTTGCCTTCTGGATTATCTATGAAATTAACGGTAGCGCCGGAGAAAACTGCATAGGCGGCAGCGAAATACCTGTTGATCTCCTGATGTTCCCCGATGGCTTCAGCAGAATCTTCGTCCCGGCTCCTCGAACTGTCATTCCTTCTTCTCTGTTCTATGAGCCGGGAATCTGCTTCGATTAGGAAGTAGGATGATACCTTAAGTTCCCTGAGAACCCATTCAGGCAGGCCAGGAAGATACCCCTTTGGACTCTTAATGGCCATGTGTGTGTCAATGATGACGTTATCCATCCTTCCTATTGCATTGGAAGCTTTTTTCTGCAGGTTGATCTGGGTATCGATTCCAAGCTTTCGCAGCCCGTCCCTGTCCTTGACAAGGTTTATCTCCCGTGCCATCTCAAACATCAGTGTTCCAAAATTTATGATGTCGTACTGCGTCTTTCTTGAAACTATTTCCAGTACCGTCGACTTTCCAACACCAGCGACTCCTGAAATGACCACTCTCATTCACGAACCACCCGCGAAGAACTGCCTTATGACCGGATGCATCTCCATCAGTTGCTCCCTGCCCATAGCTTCGTACGTCTGTATTACTATGCCTACGGCAAGCAGGAGGCCGGTTCCACTGGTATCGCCAACAGTACCTATCAGGTTTGCGCTTGCTGCAAGCAGTCCCACAGCGGCACCACTGAACACGGTAATAGTTGGTATGTATTTTGAAAGCACCTTTTCCATGACCTTTGGATCACGCCTGAAGCCTGGTATCTGCATGCCGCTGGACTGGATCTGCTTCGCAACCGAGCTGGCGCCCATGTTGGTTGTCTCGATCCAGAACTTAGCGAATATGACCGACGCTACCACCATGAATAGCACAAACACCAGTATGTGTACTCCCTCTTCCCACGGAGCATGCCCCAAGAGTATGCTCTGGCTGGACGCCGGCTGCAGTATGGGAAACAGCCAGTCAGACAGCCCGTTAGGGGTGAAGAGGTAGAATGCCAACCCACCGGTTGGCGTTGTACTTTGCAGGGCATTTGACCCATAGCTGGCAATCATGGCTGCGGTCGGATATGATCCGAGAAGCGCATTGTGGCCGAGTATGGGAATCTTGCTGAGGACAGGGCTGCTCCAGAACAGCAGCGTCCACATAGAAACATTGGCAAGCAGAGCCGTAGCCAGAATCACAGGTATATTGGAAGCATAGAACAGTTGTATCGGATAACGCCCCCTGGCACCCCTGACCCTTTCATGAGCTATTGGCAACTCTATCTTGCTGCTCTGGAAATATGCAACTATAAAGAAAATAAGAAGCGTACCGACCAGTGCAATCATTGGATTTGGCTGCTGGAAAAGCACCTGTACGCCTCCGTTGCTGTACATATAGCTCGCGGATGAGTGGGTGATTATGTATATCATCTTTGGCAGCGCCCCTGCCGGGGTATTTGTAGCAATATTCAGAGGAAGGCCAGCAGTCTGTGGGAGCCAGTTAAATGTTCCCGTGAAAAGCTGCTGTGAAACTCCAGCTGCTATAAACAGGGAAATTCCTGACCCTATCCCGTACTTGGAGACGACCTCATCCATCAGGAATACAAGGTACGAACCAAGGAAAAGCTGCATTATTATGATTGTCTGCGAGAGAAATTCCCCATATCCAGGGATAGCGGCGTTTATGGACGATACCAGTGCAGCGTCCGGCACAAGATACCCGAATGCCTGTGGTATTGCCTCAACGAATATCATGACAATGACGAGGAGCTTCTGGGTGCCCTGATATATTGCCTTGTCTTCGGAGTTCTGCAGGTCAATGTTGAAGATCTTGGCTCCGGCAAATAGCTGCATAACTATGCTAGCTGTGACTATTGGCCCTATTCCCAGGTCCATCAGGGAACCTGACGCACCGGCAAAGATAGCCCTGAATGAGGCAAAAACGTCAATTGTCTGCGATGCGTTCAGACCATAAATGTAGATATTGGTAAGTGCGAAATAGAGGATCACGACAATCGCGGTCCACATCAATTTATACTTGAATTCAACGTGACCCTTTGCCTTCTTCACGGCCGGAAGCTTGGCAGTGAGTCCCTCAATACCGTAAAGCTTGCTCTTCTTTGGTCCCTTGTAACTTACTATTAGATATGTTATGTAAAACAGCGGTGAAACAAGCAGCGCGGCGATAAAGAGCTTGAACCCCGTGTAGCCGCTAAAGTAATAAAAACCTGCAATGACAATTGCAAATATTATGATAATGGGAATTGCTGTACGATTATTCCGCTGTATCTCCGCCGCCATTTACCTCTACCGTAGTTCCGAAAGTGGAAAGCTTACTTATAGCCTTTTCCGTTGCTTTCTCGACCTTTATGACACATTTTTTGTTGAAAAGCCCTGAACCGAGAAGCTTAGTATACCCTGCAGAGGTCAGATCAACCTCATAGCCGTTCTTGCTTTCCTTGGCATAACCTCTTGCAACTAGCCTTGGAAACTCGTTGTTAAGTTCGTTCAGGGTTATGGGAATATCCGGGTTCGATGGGTGATGGCTCGTGAATCCCTTCCCGCCAAAGTGCAGGGGATCGTTTATGATTGTCCAGACCCATTTATGCTTATGAAGGCCAGCCATGCCGGAACCTCCCTTCTTTCCCTTTCCCCTTCCGGCTTTCATGCCTCTTCCGTAATGTCCTCCCCTAAGTTTTTTAGTTCTCGTTCTTACCATTAAGGTCAACTCCCGGTTTTATCATTCTCTTGATCAGCTTGTTAATCTCCGCACCGCGGTAACCAGCGGAACCTCCCTTCTTGAAGTGTTTCCTGATGGCTTCGTATCCTTTGTAAGGCGGATTTAGCCTTATCACTGGAACTATGTCCTTGATGTCCTTGTATTTCACATTGCCGTTCATGAGCGCATCTGCCATAGAATCATAAGTATCGTAGCCAGTCGACTCCTTAAGGTTGTCTTCTTCGATTTTTTTCCGTCCCCTGAACAGTGCTTTCTCCTTCAGGAGAACTGTGAGCGTTTCCTTGTCAATTTCTCCCCAGGTAACATAGTTTTCTACGCGATTTATCATTCCTCTGCTGATTGAATTGTCTTCAACCACTACCAGATGGTTGATCTTGTGCAGCCTGAGGAGCTCGGTTGTCTTCTGAGCGTCCGGGCTTATTCCTGTTTCTCCCCTAATTCTTATTACTGCTAACATTTGCCACACTACCTAAGTAAATTGGTGTACTCAACTTTATCGACTGGTTTATCTTCGTTCTTGACGTTTCCACAAGCGCATTGAAAACGGCCAGTGAATAATTCACCGTTGTTTTTGTATGCCCCTTCACGAATCCCCATGCATCGTCAATGCCGGCATGCCTGAGAATGATCTTGGCCACGTCTCCGACTGCTTTGCCCACTCCTTGAGGAGCTGGCTTCAAAGTGACGATAACAGATCCTGATTTGCCTGTAACCTCGAATGGCAGGGTATGTGCTCTCCCGCAACCGCATTCCCAGGAACCGCAGCCTCTCCTGATCTCAACCAGGTTCAGCTTTGCGTTGTTTACGGCTTTCCTTATGGCCGGCGCCGCTTCCTTGGCCTTGCCCATTCCAACGCCGACAAAGCCATCCTCGTTCCCGACAACAGCGGTGATGGAATAGTTCATTCTCCTGCCGGAATCAGTCATCCTCTGGGCACGCTCTATGTTCAGAACCTCATCCTTAAGATTTGGCAGGAGGTAATCCACAATCTGGTACTCCTTCAGCGGGAGTTTTGTCCTCAATGCCTCTGAAATGGTCTTTATCTCACCGGAAGCAACCATTTTGCCAAGTTGCGTTCTCGGAATCCAGGTCTCTTCTGGCATTATTTCACCTCAATTTTCGATAACAGTTCATCAAAATTACCAACCTTCAGCTTTGCAGAAGACAGATGCTTTCCCCTGATTCTCTCCTCAGACGGAAATATTTCGGGGTCATGCGGTATTTCCATTCCGGAATCCACGAAACCTTTCAATGCCGCCGCAAGTCTGCCTCCCTTTGTAAATTTGTATCTTCCGGTGTCCAGGATTGCCTCAGTCTCTCCGAGTTTCTTGGCTTTTACTCCGGCTGCATACCCAACAAGATATGATACAGGTGTGCTGTTCCCAAAGACATCCAGTCCCATTTTCTTCAGGGACTTGTCTGTAACTGTTACAATGACATTATCGCCTTCAGGCTTGTACTTGATAAGCTGCACCATAACACCTTTCCCTGATCTTCTGACAACGAACCTGGGCTTGCCGGATCTCAGTATCCTCAGCCTTTTCCTGTAGTCGGTCAGCCCGAGCCTCTTTCTCTTAAATATGGTTGGTGTCTTCATTTGCCCACCTCAGTCATCATTCCCATGGACTTTATCTGAGAGTTCAGCTGTGCCCTTGACCTGATCGATCCTCCCTTGATAAGCCTATAGAACTTCCTGTATGTTTTCGGGTCGATGGATTTCTGATCCTTTAATTTAACTAGTTCGTCACGAAGCGCCCTGACAGTCTTTACCCATCTGACCTTCCTCGGGAATCTTGCATTTTTCGTTCCTCTTACTGACCCCTGGCCCCTTCTTCTTTCCTTGGATAGTTGCACTATCCTTTTCTTGTGCCTGTAGGTTGAGTTACCCTTCTTTGGAACTACCTGGATAACGTGCCTGTTGATTAGTTCCTTTATATCAGATCGGGTGGCGGATTCCGTAACCTGCTCAAGGCTGTTTGTATCTATCCACACACGCGATATTCCGGACTTGAACTGATCTGCCGCTATCCTCTTTGCTGTATTTACTCTCATTTACTCCACTACCTTCCTGTTGAGAACCTTAATGTTCATTTCATCAGCCTTTTCCTGGATAGCTAGTTTCCTTCTCGATCCGACTGTTCTTGAAATTCTGGCTGCCTGGAACTTTGGATCTATAAGTGTCAGCTCATTCTCGTTATGTACCATTACCTCCATGAAACCTGAGGGATGAAGCCCCCTTACCAGTTTTGGTGACCTGAACCCTGCGTCTACCATTGGTGGTCTTCTGTCCTGATGCTCACGCAGCTTTGAATGCTTTCCCCTTGGCTTTCTCCAAGTTTCGCTGAATTTTGCATACCTGAACCATTCCTGTCTCCTGAAGGGGGTCCTTCTCCTTGATCTTTCGATTTTGTACTTTAGCAGTTTTTTCTGTTTCTTGTCCAGTTGCGGTTTTGGTTCAGCCATTTCAGTTCTCTCCCTTTAGAAGGTATACTCCGTCCTGGAATATTCTCAGGTCAAAGCCCTTTATCTTTGTTGCTCGTTCTATATTTGCTGCCGTTTCTCCGACATGCCGCTTATGTATTCCGGTGATTACTATCCTGTCCCCCTTGACGCTTACCTTCGTGTTGCCAACGATGCTTGCCAGCCTGGCGGACCTTTCGCCAAGGAAGTTCTCTATCAATACACTGTCACCCTTTACGGAAACTCTCGTCGGGAAATGTGTGTAGTCGATCTTCATATGGTACTCAAACCCATCACTTACACCCTTCATCATGTTTCTTATTTCAGATGCCCAGGTTCCGACGATGGCATTTGTCTTTTTGTTGCTCTTGCTTTCGCTGACAACTATCTTGCTTTCCTTGTGCGTAAGCTTGACATAATTGTTCCTGAAGTCCATCTCGGATTCGCCGAGCTTTCCCTTCACCTTGACGACCGTTCCTTCCATCGTCAGTGATACCCCGGGGAGTATGTCAACATCTTCCACATCTTTCCATTTAATCATTTCTTTCACCTAATAGACGTACGCCAGCAGCCTTCCACCGAGTCCAAGTTTCCTTGCCTCAACGTGGCTCATGACACCCTTTGTGGTTGATATTATGAGGATTCCAAAGTCCTGGGCAGGGAGATATCTTGATTCGTATTTTTCAAGATTTGCCAGTTTCACCGGCAGCCGAGGCTTTATTATTCCACAGTTATTTATTGTGTCGCTCAGCACTATCTTGAATCTGCCACCCTTTGACTCCTCCACTATCTCGAAGCTCTTCAGGTAGTTGTAGTCCTGCATTACCTTAAGGATCCTGCCAACGAGCCTTGCCGCTGGTTCTGCCATTACCTCTCTTTTGCCTATTCTCGAAGCGTTCTTAATCGTGTTTATTATGTCATTTAACGGATCGTGTCTCATCTATCTGCACCTCTTAACTGTATTTCCTGAATCCAATCTCTGGAGCGGTTTCCCTGAAGCACTGCCTGCACATCATGAGACCATAACGCCTCACAATCCCACGCTTGCGCCCGCACCTTACGCATCCATCCTTATGCCCAAATTTCTTCTTTGGTTCAAGCTTTATTTGTGACATCTGTTCACCTTACGACCGTAACGTTGAAAGTCCCTGAAATAAACTTCATGGCCTCTTCCTTCGTAACCCTTATTTTCCTAGGTAACTTAGAGGTCCGGATCATCCTTCTGGACAACCTGAATCCGCCGCGCCTCTTCAGTACTATTGCAACATCCATGCCAAATATACCTATCTCAGGATCGTACTTCATTCCCTTGAATTCTGTGTAGTCCGGTATGCCAAAGTGTGCATTCCCATCCCTGTCGAATGAGTATGCCGGTATCTTGTTATCCTTTGCGTAAAACGCCCTCTGCAGGAATTCTTCTGAATCTGGCCCCCTGAGGGTGACCTTCGTTCCTATCTGAAGACCTGTCCTTATATTGAAGTCCCTGACTGAACCCTTTGCAGTGGTAAATACCGCTTTGTGCTCTGTGAGCATTTCCAGCACCCTTGCAGCCTTGTTGAGCCTCTCTCCGGCCTGTCCAACGCCTATGTTCACAACCACCTTTTCTATGACTACCTCGTTCATCCCTTCCACTTTTGTCTGCCTTGGCGTTCGCTTCTTTGTCTTGGGGGCTTCTACTTTTTTCTTAGGCGCTGAAGCACGTGCCTTCGCTGCAGGCTTCTTTACCGGCGCAACTGGGTTAGGATTCTTTTCCGCTTTCTTCTTCTGTCTAGCTGCTGCCTTTGGGTTTTCCATGTTCATTGAGCTTCAACTCCCTTCTCCGGGATCTCAAAGGTATAGCGTGGTCCGCTTATGGGGAACGCGTAATCCGTTACTGTGGAAAAATCCTCCTGGAAATGGACAAGGTTTGCATGAGAAGATTCCTTTATCTCAATCTTCTTTACGGTCGCTATCTTTCCCACGTGACTTCCTCCGGTAAGGAACACCTTGTTTCCGGGCTGCATTTTGATTATCTCCTTTATCTCTTTTTCAGGCATTTTCATTATCAGAACGTCCCCCGGGTGGATTCCCTTATCGTCTGTCAGTATATTCTGTCCATCATGGAATGAAAGCTGGATCTTTCCCCCTGTTGTAATAACCTTTTTCATAACCTTCATTGGCTTGATCACACTGTTTTTCTCACTTTCCTGCCTGATTGTAAGTCTTCCCTTGCTATCGTAAATTACACGGTAAATCTTCTTTATTGAAGGTATTGAGATGACATCCATGAACCCTACCGCGGTCCTTCTCTCCTTGGTAACCCTTCCATCAACCTTTACTTCGCCCGCAGCGAGAATCCTTGTTATCTCCCGCTCCTTGTCGCCAAGTTTGGCGTAATCCCTGAGCACAGTCAATAGTGCAACTGATGATTTCCTGTTATGCTTCCCAGTACTTGGGGTGGCTGACCAGAAATAGGTCTTCCGCGGGATCATCACAGTGGGTGGCACCATCTGTCTCTTAGTTTTGTTTATCATCTTCGTTCTCATCCTCCGGTTTATCTTCTTCCACGTTCTCTTCAGGTTCTTCCTGTTCCCCAGCAATTTCAGAGACCTCGGGTTCCGGTGCCTTCTCCTCCGGTACCGGCTCCTCCTCAACTATAATGTTCTTTCTCGCTGCAAGATCCTTGATCTTCTGGAGCCTTTCCTGCCTGGAAAGATCAAGCCGGGTAATCTTCAGGTTGCTCGGATCCACCATGAATGCCTTCTGCTTCCCATCCGCCTTTGTTGCAGTTATACCTTCTATGGAAACCTTGGAGTCCACGTGGTTTATATCCAGTACCTTTCCCCCTTCTCCCTTTTTTGATCCTGCTTCTATGGTTACTATATCGCCCTTTGCGAGGGGAAATGATCTTAATCCGTATTTCTTCCTCAGATCCTTGCTGAGATATACCTTAAATGTGTTCTTAACTGTCATTTGTACCACTCAAATTATTGATGATGCCACCGATGCAATTCTCGGCCACCTTTCTGCCGCTTCTCTCGACACTGACCCTTTGATCTCAGAACCTCTGACCTCTCCCTCCGGAGTTACCAGAACGGCGGCGTTGTCCTCGAACCTCATCATGGTTCCATCTGGCCTTCTATACGGCCTCTTCTGTCTTATAACCACAGCGTATACAATCTTGCTTCTCATTTCCGGCGTACCCTTCTTGACGCTTGCCACAAACATGTCGCCTACGCCCGCAGCCGGGATTCTCCGGGCAACTCCGTGGTAAGCCTTAACGTCTATAAGGCTGATGATCTTTGCGCCGCTGTTGTCCGCACATGGCATGGTGGCACCAAGGGGCAACCCTCTCTGCTGTCTTCCAGCTATTCCCTTCATTGGCTCACCTTCTCAACTACGACGAATGAGATCGTCTTTGCGAGTTTCTTGCACTCCGCTATCCGGACAGTGTCTCCCGGTTTTATATTGATGCATTCCGGAACGTGGGCGTGATATTTTGAAGTTCTCGAAATCTTACGCTCGTACTTCCTGACGGGTCTCTTGTAATCCCTTCTGATTACAGCACTTCTGATCATTGATGCCGATTCCACTTCCCCGAGTATAATCTGCCCCCTGATCTTAAGTTCACCGTGAAATGGACATTTTTTATCATGACATTCAACTTCCGGTGCCTTAACTTCCAATCCTATATTCTTGCTCATTAGTTACCACCCTTTCTGATCATTCTTTCAATTTTTCTGTGTTCCTTTATCCTGTCCTCAGGCCTTGATACTATTGCTCTCCCAAGTATCTCAAGGCTCCTTTCACCGGATCTGATCTCGAAGCTGCAAATATCCTTTGGAATGACCAGCTGCTTTTTGCCGTCATTTATGACCAGGGTTTTCTTTGTCTCATCTACCACCATGCCACGCTTTCCTTTCAGCGTGGGATTTGATGATGATCTGACAGAAATCTCCCGCCCTATGAACTCTCCAAAGTAGATTGCGTCTTCCGATCTCATTCTAAACAACCTCAGTCTTGAATCCCATCTCATCCAGATACTTCTTTACTGCATCCCTGTGGTCACCCTGGAGTTCAACGGTCTTTCCGTCCTTCACTGTCCCTCCGGATGCGACCTTCTTCTTCAGCTCCTTGGCGATCTCGTAAATATCCTCTGATTTTGGATCTATTCCCTCAATTATGGTCATGTTCTTCCCGTATCGTCTCTTGTCAACGCTTATCTTTATGGATTGTGAATCTCTGGTGAATCCTTCCCATGGCTGAAGCTCCTTTGGTATTCCGGTGAAATTCTTATCCTTCATTCCTTTGGTCCTCCACTGAGAACAGTGTTTATTCTCGCTATCTGCCTTCTCAATGACTTGATCTTACCGGGATTCCTAGGTGCTCCGCCCATTGCAACTGACGCCCTTTCCTTGAGCAATGATTCCTCGAGGGATTTCAACCTCTCTTCAATCTCTGCCTTCTCCATTCCTCTAATTTGCTTGGCTCTGAGTTCCATCTACCTTCACATCTCCTTGTGCGACATCTGTAACTTTTGGGCTCGCAACGATTGGCCCCACCTTGATTTCATCCGGAAGCTTGTAGTTATTGTCCAGCATTCTTACAGTAACACCAATTACACCCTGTTTCAGCTTGGCTATTGAGAAGCCGTTTTTCATTCCAGATCTTGACGGATCTCCGGAATACTTTACTGAACCGTACATGAATTTCTGTGTTCTGGCGCGTTCGCCTGAAATCTTGCCGCCGATCCTTATTATAACCCCTTTTGAGTGGTTATCTATAACCCTCCTCAGTGTGGTGTTTCCGGCTTTCCTGTATGCCCATCCCTTTTCCAGCGATAGTGCAATTTTCTTAGAGACGACCTGTGGATTCAGATCAGGGTTCTCGATTTCCTTTACTTCAATCTGCGGCGATTCAACGTGATACTTATGCTCCAGGTTTTCTGTGATCTCCTGAACCTTGGACCCACGCCTTCCTATTACAAGGCCTGGTTTGTTCACAAACAGCGTGATGTTTGTGCCGAACGGAGTTCTCTTCATTTCCATCCCCCCGAATCCCGCATGGTCGGTTTCTTTTCTGATAAATTCAGAAACGAGGAGCTTCTTAACAGCTTCGTTGATAAATTTCCTCTCCTTCACTCTTCCACCTCCTCCAGCACAACATCAATATTGATAAGGTCCTTGAAATTAGCTCCAGCTCGTCCATATGCCTTGGGAGTGAACTTCTTGATCATCCGTCCCTTGCTGGCGGCTATATGCTTTATGACCAGATTTTCAGTGTTCAAGCTCTTAAAGTCTGCGTTTGCCTCAGCGTTATTCAGTACGGCCTTAAATTCCTTCAGGGCCTTTACGGGGTATCTGCCCGGTCCAACGCCCTTCCTGTGTGATACCGAATCAAGATATCTGAAATATGGGATTGGAAGTTCCTTCTTTATTGCCTTGTCTACCACTTCCTTGGCATGGTCGAGCTTCATTCCACGCAGGTAGTGTGCAATGTTTACCGCATCCTTCATCGATATGTCTACTTCAATCGCTCTTGCAATTGCGCTTTTTTCACTAAATTCTGTTGTAGAGTAACCTTTCATAATATCACTTCAATGGCATGAACTTCGATGACCTGGTAGCGCCTACTCCTGGCCCTGAGTGCTTAACTTCCTTTCTCGTCTGTGCGTATTCACCTAGGTAATGCCCCATCATTTCAGGCTTAATCTCGAACTTTACGTATGAATTCCCGTTATAGACTTCCATGACCTTCCCTATGTACTTTGGGAGAATGATAAAATCACGTACGTGGGTCTTTATCTCCTTCTCCTCGCTGTTCATCTTCAGATATAGTTTCTTCTGCTCCGGGTTCATCTCTCTTGTGAGAGACCTTCTCGCCCTTGAAGGCAGAATCTTGAACAGTTCCTGATCGCTCATCTTTTTGAGCTCCTCGAGAGAGAGCCCGCGATAGAGAAATTCCTTAGATCGCCCCATCGTTATCTTTTGTGATTTTCTTGATCTCCTCTTTATGGATTTTACCGAGGCCTGTCTCTTAACTACCATTAATTTTTCCTCCTTTGTGGTGATAGCCTTCCAACTTTTCTACCTGGTGGGGTTCCTCTTCCAACCGTGCTGGGTCTACCCACATGCTGATGATTGCCTCCACCGTGAGGATGGTTTACCGCATTCATTGCCACTCCTCGAACAGTGTAAGGTCTCTTTGCCTTGCTTTGAAGATAATGAATGTGTCTGCCGGCTTTCAGGATTGGAATGTCCCTTGCTCCAGAACCCGCAACTAGACCAACAGTTGCTTTGCAGCTCGGGTTGAACTGCTTTGTCTTACCCGAGGGCAGCTTCAAGGTCACGGAAGTCCCATGGCTAACTACAAGTGCCGATGCGCCGGCAGTGCGACAGAACTTGCCGCCGTCACCTGGCATGCTCTCTATGTTGAACACCAGTGACCCGTCCGGTACGTTTCCCAGAAACGATGTGTCACCGCTTGCAGGTGTGGATGTTTTTCCAACTGAATAAACCTGCCCTACGTATGCGCCGTTGAATGCCAGTTGCGTATTCTTCTTGCCAGTTTCAGATTCAGAAACGATTAAAGGTGCATTTCTTCCTGGTGCCTGGACAAGATCTGTAACCTTATACTCACCGTCGGCTGGATGTTTCAGGATTCTTGTATGCCTGTGACTTGGGCTCCTATAAACGAGACTCCCGTGTCCACGCCTCTGTGCCACTATATGTTTACCCATAATATTACCTCAGAATACCCCAATTCTCCCTGCGATCTCATCTGCAGAGTAGCTCTTGTCGAGTTCAACAATAGCCTTCTTCCCTTTCTTGGTTATTATTGTATTCACTCCCAGAACCTTCAGTTCGAATCTCTTCTCCACTTCTTCCTTTATCTGGGATTTATTCGCCTTTCTCGTTACCATAAATGTCAGTTTATTTTCCTTTTCCATCCCCAGCATAGATTTTTCTGTCGCTATAGGGCTGATAATGACGTTAGTCATCTAAGACACCTCTCCTAATTTCTTTATGGCTGCTGCAGTATAAACTACAAGCCGTCCACCAACACCACCTGGTGCCAGTTTTCTAATGCTGAGGCTGTCGGGTGTAGCGACCTCCACACCTGGCATTGACTTGAATACTCTCAGGTCATTGCTGGAAGTCCCAACAACCAGGATGCTTCTGGGTTGTTTGTATCTTCTCCCCCTCATCTTTCCACGGCCAGCCCTGACCTTTTTTCCTTCCTTGGCCCTTAACACATCGTCGTAGATTCCGATGTTCTCAAAGAGCGTTATGGCATCCTTGACTTTCTTTACTTCATTCAAAGTATCCTCAATTACGACCGGAAGATGGATCTCGTCGTCAAATTTGTGGCCCCTCTTCCTGACCGCACTCTTGTCTGCTGTCATGGCAATTGCGCTGAATCTTGCAATCTTCCTTTCCTTGTCGTTAATTTTTTTGTAAAGTATCTTGTTTGATCTCGGAGAGTGAGCACTCCTTCCTCCGACCATGCTGGCTAGTGTGACACCACGTGAAGATCCTGCCACCCTTGGCAGTCTTGATATCCCGTGATTTGCCCCGCTGTTATGCCCGACACGCCTCATCCCGGCTTCAGGTGATGAACCGTACGGATGCCTCAGTGTAAGTGTTACAGCCCTGAACGCCTTTCCAAGAATATCTTCCCTTGGAGTTGTGCTGAATACCACGGGAAGTTCGATCTTCCCTTTCATGTTTCCCTGATTGTCATAAATGTCTGTTTCCAACTTAGTCACCCTGTTTTGATTCCTTGGATATGTATGAAATTGTCAGATTCTCTATGTTTAATGATTTCTGCCTGGCCGGATCTCTCATCTTCACAAGACGCTTTGATGGACCCGGTATTGAACCGTGAACCAGTATGAAGTCGCTTCTCACAAGGCCATATCCCGGAAATCCGCCCTTTACGTTTATGTCCTCATTTGACTCTTTCTTTGCATATTTGAGAACCCTGATGTTAGAAGCTGTCCTCTGATGTGTTCCCTTTTGGCCAGCCTGGGGAACGGTGTTTCTAACCCAGTCCGGGTGCCATGGTCCAAGTGTTCCTATCATTCTTCTGTGTTTTCTGTTTTTATAAGGCAGCAGCTTAACACCGAACCTCTGCACGTGTCCAGTGAATCCTTTTCCCTTTGTTATTGAAATTGCGTCCACGAATTTTCCAGGGGTACTGAACTCATCAAATGAAATTTTCTTGCCAAGTTTCCCCTTGGCATATTCAATTTTTTCCTTGAGATCAGAACCGCCTATTCTTATCTCAAATATCTCCGGTGTTTTAGAAGGTACACCAGTTACCTCGGAAGGGTTAGTGCTTACAATCAGCCTAACGTCTATAACTTCATTAACTGTAGGACTTTCAGATTTTTTCTTTCTTTCCGGGAGTCTTTTGAAAAGATCCTTATCTAGGTCCTGTGCCCATTCCTCTGCAACCACAAAAAGGCCTGACTCGTCAGTATCATAATATCGGATTCCAACCACTGAAAGAGGAGGAACTTCAATTATAGTAACTGCAGACATTATGGATTGCCCGGCAGTAACACTGCTCTTTCTATAATCCACCATCTCTATGTGTGTCATGCCGACCTTGTAACCAGCAAAAGCCTGAATTTTTGGCTTTCCTTCTGTCTCTGGCCAGCTTCGAATGTCGCTCTGCATATGCTGAGCGCGTACCCTAGGGTAATACCCCTTTGACCCCCTTCTGGGGTGATGTGGCGTCGCCATTTATTTCACCTAAAGAACCGTTACACTTATCGAACAGGCTAAGAATATAGACCTGGCCATTAGGGTTGCATAGTTGCATTGCCCTCTTAGTGTATGGTTTCTCTTGTTCCGTTAGCTTATCACGGTATTTAAAATTTTATTGACTCCGCTGCACAAATTGAAACTGGAATTATGTGCCTGCGGTAGTATCCGTTTATCAGAACAAAGAATGCCATCTCAGCAAGACCCGCAATTGAATTATGGGGTCAGTAACGTGTCTTCCACTCTATTGGGAAGGTTCGCCTGACTACCTATTTCGTGAGTGGAATGGTCCCATGAAAAGTGCCCTTGCGTGTCCCTTCGAAAGCGTAACTTGGGAAAAGACTGTTTTTGATTCCGCCATTTTGCGATAAGAAAATATAAATTATACGGGAATATTTCCATCAACTGGGTCCGTAGCTTAGCTAGGTAGAGCGATGGACTCTTAATCCATAGGTCGGGGGTCCAAACCCCCCCGGACCCGCTTTATCCCTGTTTAATTCTGTGAGCATTTTCAATGTCGGTTTTTTGTTTAGTAGGAGAAAGTTGCATTAGATTCGCTTGAAAGAAATTCTTGTATTACAGGTATTACGGGTAATACACGATTGGGCGCAGTTTAATGTTAGAATTTCATAGTAATGTGCCCATGTATACAATATGTAGCTGCAAGCCCTCAAGTGGAGGGTTTGACAAGTACAAAAACGTAGTCAAATGGCCTTGAATAATCGTCTGGTTCAACTTTGATTTCTATTGTTTCGAAACCGGAAGCTTTCAACAACCCGCCTAATTTACTTGCAGAATAGTAATTTACCATTATCTCCCCTCCTTCCGTTGACTCTTCTATTATGCTTACACTGGTGTCTTTCGTTCTTGTGGCAATATATAGGGTTCCATCATCCTTTAAAACTCTCTTAAATTCTTGAAGTGCCAATTTGACATCAGCCTCACCCAAATGAAGCAGAGTTGCAACATTCCATATGCCCTCAAAGTAATTCGATGGAAAATTTAGATGGCGTATATCCATAACCTTGAATTCAGCCAAAGGGTTGTTCTTGGCGGCTACCTCAATCATTGCGCTTGAACTATCTATTCC
>JAJYUG010000053.1 GCA_021792655.1 Thermoplasmata archaeon
ACCTTTTACAATTTATTTGCCTCGAATCACAAGGTAGGCTGCTTCCTTTTGTTTTAAGTTTGGTTGTCAAACCGCATCAACTTTGTTCTGCATCCTTTCAATTGATCGAAGAGCCAGCACCATTGTGTAAAGAGAGGCACCTATACAGAAGGGCACTGAAATCCCTTCTGTAGCAAGTAGGTTGGCTCCAGCTCTCAAGATATTGTAAAATAGCTACACAAAAAAGAAAGCTCTAGAGTTTGCTGATAAGCGAGGTTGTTTCTCCTGCAGCTTTCTCGATATCCTTGTACTTTATTCTCATCTCTTCCTTGTATTCCTCTGATTCGCTGGACCTGGCTGCAAGTAAATTAAGGAGATGATCAAGTTCAGATTCAAGTACACTGCTCAGGATCCTGAGTTTCTGGACCTTATCATCCGATATGCTCCTGCGCTTCTCGGATATGAAGCAGTCAAAATGCACAGCTCCACTCTTGGTAAATGTAAATTTTTCCCCGGTGACGACAAGCTTCTTGCATGAGTAACATATGAATTCTGCCATGTAAACATGATGTTTTGAGGGATTAAATTAATATCGCTATAATTTGCCGTTTCTCCAAAGAAATCAAGTGTGCAATAATCAATTATACGCTTTTGGCATAGCCAACTGATAATTATGGATTTTGCATTCAGCGAAGATCAGGAAAACCTCAGGTCGTCTGTCAGGGAGTTTGCCAAACGTGAGATTGCCCCGAAGATCAGGGAGATGATTAAGACCAGAAAAATACCTGATGAAATATTCAAGGGTCTTGCAAGGATGAATCTTATGGGTATGACAGCTTCTGAGGAATATGGCGGGCTCGGAGCAGACGCCATGACTACAGGCATAGTTGCGGAAGAGATCGCGAAGGCAGATCCGACAATGTCCATACCTGTTCTTTTCCTCGTAGACAATGCATGGACGAATCTTATCAACAAGTACGGAACCAAGGAACTCAAATCCGAGATTCTCCCAGCCGTTGCAAAGGGAAAGTCAATAGTCGGGATTGCCTCAACTGAACCGAATTTCGGATCGGATATCGGATCGATGACAACGGTGGCTAAGAAGAACGGAAGCAAATATGTCCTTGAGGGTGAAAAAGCTTTCATTTCTCTTATAAGGGATATAAAGGAGAGATCTGGAGGCTTTGTCACAGTGGCGAAGACAGACCAAAGCAAGGGTACTGGAGGGGTTTCGCTATTCTATTTGCCATACAGTGACCGGCTGGACATATCATATACAGAGGAAATGGGCCGAGAGGGGTCCTCATGGGGGAGCTTCAGGTTTTCAGGCATAGACCTTACCGCAAAACATCTGCTTGGAAAGGAGAATGGCGGTTTCAAAATCATACATGAGGGTTTTGAGTTTGCTAGAGGGCTCATAGCAGTGATAAGCGCAGGAGCCGCACTTTCCTCTATCAATAACGGAGTAGAATACATGAAATCAAGGAAGGCGTTTGGCAGTGAGATTGCAAAATTTCAGGGACTGCAGTTCCAGGTTGCCGATGACGTCGCAAAGATGGAAGCGGCACTTATGATGGGTTACAAGGCACTATGGACTTATGATCAGGAGCAGAAATATGGCAAATTCACCAGATTCCAGGTCAGCAAACAGATTGCGGTTGCAAAACTCATATCAACCACATGGGCATTTGACGCGATCAGCGACGCACTGCAGTGGCAGGGAGCCTACGGATACTCCAGGGACTGCCCTGAAGAGTGGGCGTTGAGAGGGGTACGATCATTCCAGCTTGCAGAGGGTTCAAGGGAAATAATGAAGATGATAATTGCCAGGGAAACCATAGGTAAGGAATACATTAAATAACCCTATTCCTACCTATGATCCATAATCCATTAACTCATGTAACCACTATCTTTCCAAACATACCATCCTGAGCATGACCAGGATATGTGCACAGATACCAGTATATGCCGGCAGATGAGAAATTGTAACTTATGTTTGTGTATGCATATAATCCGTTGTTTTCAGGAGGGAGATAGCCCATCATGGAGACGTATCCGCCAGAATTGCCTGACTTCATTTCCATTCCAGGAAAATCTGCATATGGCGGTCCTGCTGTACTTAACACGAAGTTATGGAATGAGTCGTTGTCAATATTGACAACGGTGAATTGAACATCCGATCCCCGAGTTATTTGGATTTCAGGGTTGATTACCCCCAGTATTTCGAAACTGTACATGCTGGTTGCGTTCATCGGGCCAGCCATCACGGTCAGATGAGTTGATCCATTGACAAAAACCGTTGAGCTTTCCTGAGAGACATTAACACCAGGTGAAGCTATGTTGATTGTCGACAGTTCTGACTGGTCCAAAAAGCCATAATTCTCATGGCTGCCTCTCGCGAATCCGCCCCATAGATACACGGCCGAAAATATCAGCAGCATCGAGATGAACAAGACCACAGCAATTCCGAGAAATCCATACCTGTTCATTCGTGCACCTATTTCCCCATGGTCCTGATGATCTGTTCATATTCCTCTTCTGATACTTCGCCCCTGGCAAGCCTCTGCTTGGCTATTTCTATGGCTTCATTGCTGTTTGTCGATGAATGGTGAGGATCGCGAAAGATCTCTAATATAAAAAATATGAATATCATTGCAAATATCACTGACATTCCCGCAATAATTGGCATGAAAACACCGATTCCATTGTATCCATAGCCACCCATCATGCCAAATTGATCATAGCTGCTGCCTGCATATCCCCCTCTAAAAAACACTGAAAGAATTATTCCCGCTGCAGCCATTACCAAAACTATTCCGGCAAATAACCAGAAGAAGTTCTCTACCTTTTTGTCCATGTTTACAAATATGCTGAAAAAGCTCTTAAATTCTGCCTGAAATGCATTTCATGAAACAACAAGAAATATATTTCAGACTGGTTGCGTCGTTCAGTTTTGGATGGATCTGTTCCCATTCCACGAATATGCAATTATCGGAACTTTGGTGTGGATGTTGCATGATTCGTCAATACATTAACATCCTGGAAAATATTCTGAGGCTTAAACCAAGAGGATTCAATAGCGAGTGCAGGAAGGTGGATGGATGTTCCGGTATTTCACTTCTTCCCTGACATTTCCTCCTCAAGCGACTTTCTGAAACCGAGCGGGTTCATGCCCTTAATGAATATTTTAATCTCCTCAAGAGAGACTTCCCTGATCATCATCGCTATCCCCACGAAGATAAGTATTGAAGCCACTGATACCGGGAGCAGGACGAGTATGTCCTTGACGTTTATCAACATCGAAACGCCCAGAAGGAAAGCTGCTTCTGCTCCTGCTGGAATAAGCTGCCTAGCGAGATAGAAATTGAAGCCTGCCCCATGCGATCTGTATAGCATTGTCTGCAGTATGACGTAATTGGCAAGCGTCACCATAAGCGTGCTGATTGCTGCACCAGCAACGCCAAGCGAGAAAACTCTGATTCCAAATATCATAGGAGGCACCAGGATGAAGTTCAGAATTATGTTGGCAGTGACGGAAAGAAGGGAGAGGATTCCGATAACCGGTGATTTTCCCCTGGCTATCAGGGCGGATGAATATGGAGAAAGTGTTATGGAGAAATATATGTTAACCGCCAGGATTCCAAGAATTACAGAGTACGATATGAAAGCCGCGCTGAAAAGGTTCACGATTTCGCTGGAATAAACTATGAAGAGCACAACAAACGGAAGTATGAAAAGCGAAATGAAACGCTCGTACTCCTTTACTGAAGAGGAGAAATTCTCCCTCGTACCGTGGGCATGTATCCTGGAAAGCATCGGGAGAAAAAAGACGGAAACTGCACTTGAAAGGCTGGATATGAGCAGCACAATCTTCTGGTCAGCGTAAAATGCGGCTGTAGCTGTAGCCTGCCAGAAGAACTGTATGATTACCTTATCGATATTACCGTTGATGGTTCCAAGTGCAGTGGAAAATGCTAGGGGCAATGCTATTTTCCTGTATTTCCTGAATGTATTCCAGCTTGGCCTGCCAATTTTCCATGGCCTGCCGATGTAGAGTGAGACCAGGAAGTAGGTGGTATATGTTACGCTGTATGTCAAGCCAAGAGCAATTGCCCCGCTTATAATCTCATGGCCCGGGAGATTGTAATAGAATGCAAGACCGAGAAATATGAATATGGAGTTTCGCAGTATTGCCTCAATGAGAGGAGGTATTGCCAGCCGCGTGGGCGACATGTTTGCAGAATAAAATGAGTTCGTGAACCCTATAAGGCTGTTGAAGAAATAGTAAGGTATGAGGGCAATTACGACCCAGTATTCAACCGGGCTCTCGAACCCCCTGTGGAGAATGTCTGTCCATACAAAGAGGGCACTGAGGGTTACAATGACAAATATGATCCCGAGCGCGAGCTTTATGGCAAGGAAAGTCCCGTTGTTCTCTGCAATATCTTTTCCTTCCGCCTGTGTCTTTACGTTTGCAGTTGTGAACCCAAGATCTGTCACCAGAGACATTGTGCCTGCAAATCCCATTCCGAATGCGAGGAAACCAAAAGCCTCGACGCCCATAAATCGCGTTATGAAGAAAAGCCCTACATAACCGAACAGGGCGCTTATCACGTTCTGCGATACTATGATGGAGGACTTGCGGCTTAGCAACTGCAGGTGCATAG
Source organism: Thermoplasmata archaeon (assembly GCA_021792655.1). Taxonomy (GTDB): domain Archaea; phylum Thermoplasmatota; class Thermoplasmata; order Thermoplasmatales; family Thermoplasmataceae; genus B-DKE. The sequence goes on from JAJYUG010000053.1 coordinate 4,647, forward strand.
TTAACGCACGAAATAAATCTTGCCCATCGACAAAAATGACTAAATGCCTAAACAGCTTCAGTAACCGGATGCCCTGGATAGAGAAGTATAGGCCACAAACACTGGGAGACCTCATAGTCAGCGACGAGACGCTGACGCAACTCAGCAAATGGGTTGAAGCGTGGAAAGATGGTACTCCAGCAAAAACCACGCTTATACTGCACGGAAAACCCGGTATGGGAAAAACGTCCTGCGCATATGCCATCGCCAACTACGCAGGATGGAATGTCGTGGAGATGAACGCATCTGATCAGCGGAACAGGGACAGCGTCAGGCGTGTTGCACTCATGGCTTCCCTGTATTCTGACATTACCAGTTTTGCATCTCCTGAAAACGCGACAAGAAAGCTGATACTGGTTGATGAGGCCGACAACATGTTTGAGTCAAGGTCTGCAGAAACCGGTGGTGATTCAGGCGGTACCGCTGAACTTGCCAGGGTGGTGAGGGAAACCAGAAACCCGATCATAATCACCATGAACGATTTCTATGAGTTCAGGAGAAGAGGCCAGAACCGTGAAATAGCAGACAACGCCATGGTGATAGATTTTTCGCCTTACAAGAGGAAAAACACCAATGACTACAAGCAATTCAGGCTGAAGCTCATGAAGAGAGTCAGGTACATCCTCGACAGTGAGAATGTCAGCCTGCCTCAGTCGCTCATCAACGAGGTTATGGACAGGGATTCAATGGACCTCAGGAGTATAATCAACGACCTGGAATCCTTTTGCGGCGGATCCGGCGGCAAGACACATGATTTTGATTTTTCCTTCAGGGATGAAACCGAGAGCCCTTTCAACATTATGATATCAACTTTCAAGTCAAGTACGTATGACGATGTGCTTGATGCTTTGATGAGCAAGGAAGATGAATTCAGCACAGAAGATTACCTTATGTGGATTGACAAGAATCTGCCTGATGAGGCAAAGGAGTTTGAAGACCTCGCCAATGCCTTCGACCTGGTTTCACTTTCTGACGTTTTCATTGGTAGAGTGTTGAAGAAGCAGCACTATGCCTTCAAGCGATACTCAGAGGAAATTGCAGCCGGCGTCTCGACAAGAATCACGAAAAGGAACCAGAGTTTCGTGAAATACCAGTTTCCATCATATATTTCTGCGATGTCCAGAATGAAGGGCACCAGGGCAAGCCGAAAGTCCATAGCCACAAAACTGGGGAGGGTGACACACTCAAGCACTTCGACAGCAATGGACTATATGTGGTTCTTCTCATACATTTCAAGGAAGGACAGGAGGGGGTATGCATCCATGGCCGATAAGCTGGTGATATCGGAGAAAGAGGAGGATGTGTTGAAGAAAACCTGATCATCTCACGGGAGTTAGGCTCTCTTTCCCCTTTTGGTGAGATCCCACCATAACGGTCTTGCACTTCCTGATTGTGCCGCTGACTGTCACTATCTCAACATCCCCGTAATATGAAGACATGTATTCCGAAAGCTCCTGTTTCCTGAACTGGTCTGTCAAAAATATTGAATACTCCCCCTCACTGAATTTCAACTTGCATTTCATCGACCTGTACAGGTCACCAGACAAGGTGTTAAGGAGGTTACTCATTTCAGCATGATGAAACAGGAAATACCGCTTTCGGTATGGAGATCCTTTCACTCTCACCAAAACATTACATTCGATATTTACCTATCGTTTTTTTCGGATTACTGTCAAGCCTCTTATGCGTGCCAAAATATAAATATTGTATAACCCTTAAGAAATACCACATCATCAGGGTAGAACAAAATGGCAGAAACTATTACTACATACAGCTTAGTCAGGAATGCCTGGAAGGATCTGAAGAGATCTGAAATTTATGGATTACACAAGCAGAGAATGGCAGAATGGAGAAGCAGCCCCTCAACAGTGAGGCTTGAAAGACCGACAAGGGTTGACAGGGCAAGAGCCCTTGGTTACAAAAGCAAGGATGGATACATTATAGTAAGATCCAGGGTGAGAAGGGGTGGAAGCAACCGCCCCAAGATCATGGGCGGGAGAAGACCCAGAAGAATGGCATACAGCAAACTGACAAGGAAAAAGAGTATTCAGTGGATTGCTGAAGAAAGAGTTGCCGACAAGTACCCCAACATGGAGGTGCTTAACTCCTATTATGCCGGCGAGGATGGCAAGTACAAGTATTATGAGATTATAGCCGTGGACAAGGCACATCCTGCGATACTAAATGATTCTAAGATTTCTTGGGTCGCGGAACCACAGAACACCGGTAGAGTATACAGGGGACTCACCTCTGCCGGATACAAGGGAAGGGGCCTTAGAACTGGAAGAAAGGGCAGCAGCAAAAGCAGACCGTCCATAAGATCAAACGGCAGGTTAAGAAGATAAATAGCATTTTCTGCCGAGGTGGCCCAGCGGTACGGCGCCAGACTTGAGATCTGGTTCCCTTGTGGATCGGGAGTTCGAATCTCTCCCTCGGCG
>JAJYUG010000054.1 GCA_021792655.1 Thermoplasmata archaeon
GGTTCCATAATGGTCGTAAACCTGAGCGGTCATTTTGACAGACCTGTCAGATTCCAAGCCGATCCAGCAAAGTTTCAATGTCCATTGTATCGTTTAGCATTATTACCTTCATTATATCCTTCCTGCTGACTTTTTCATATCTTCTCTGAAACTCCTCGATCCTGCGGCTCAGTTTTTCGTACAGCATGGCTTTAATTTCGCCACTCAGTATTTCTCCACTCTTGTATCGTCCATAAAGCACATTGGATTCCTCAGGTGAGAGGAAATAACCCTTAAGGTACTGGAACGAAACATCTATTTCAGGTATACCCCCGAGTTTCCTGTGCTCGTCAATGGATACTCTCCCGCCGCTGAATGAATTCATGACCTTCTTCCTTATTGCCTTTAAGCTGTCGAGCAGGAATATCCCGTTGTCCTTTGATTTGGACATCTTGGTTCCATCTGTTCCCATGAGGAATCTGGAATGGAGAACGGCAGGCTTCTCGAATCCGAACTTCTCAGCTACATCCCGGCAGACCCGGAGATGGGCATCCTCGTCAGGCCCTATGGGCACGAGGACGTTCCTGTATCCCTGTGTATTCGGGAAAACGATATGCGCCGATTGTATTGCAGGATAGAAATGAAGGCCCGCATTCTGGTCGTTGGAGTACCCGTAAACCGCCTTAATTTCTGACATGTTGATTCCGCGTGACAGTTTTATTGCAAGATTATAGATCTCTGTGAATATCTGGTCTATAATGACATGTGTCTTGCTCAGGTCAAAGCCGTAGGCTATTATGGCCCTGGTTATGAGGATCGAATTTTTCAATCCCTCTGCCTGATCCTTGATTTTTCCGGAAACGTAGCTTTCATCCTCCGAAATGGGGATGAAAACGTGCATGTCGTGCTTGTCCTGGAAATAAAGGTTGGTATCAAACACGGAGATGTGCCCTATGTGAGGTGTCGAGCTGGCATTGAATCCGGAAACTATCGCACTTTTTTCGCCGGAATTCAACCTCTGCATGAACCTTCCGAAATCCCTGTGGGAATATATGAGGCCATTCCTGAACGTATAAAAATCCGGCAGATTCTCCACTTCCTCAATCCTGTTGGCACCGAACTGTGTTACAAGTTTCTGGTTGTCCGAATCCAGTTCCATCAGTTTTTTCCTCTTGTCTTCCTCGTCCGTAATGCCCTCTATGTCACTTTTATTCCCGGGATACGATACCATCTGATCTCTTCCTTATGGAACCTGTGTTAATAAATTCCTTTTAAATTGACGATAAACCGGTAACATAAGTTTAATCTGAAATCATGAAATTAGGAACAAGGAAGTCAGATGAAAGTCGTGGTTGATGGTCAGGAAAAAAACCTGCTGGCAGTTTGGTATGAAGATCATGTTGTGAAGCTTGTCGACCAGAGGAAACTGCCTGAAAAAATAGAGATATTTGAGGCAAGGAATACCGAGGATATTGCCCATGCAATCAAGGACATGCTGGTCAGGGGGGCGCCCGCAATCGGCGTCACCGCTGCCTATGGGCTTGCAATGGCAAAACTGAACAAGGAGGACATGGATGCTGCGGTGGACCGGATTTCAAAAACGCGCCCAACAGCGTTTGATCTTTTCAAGGCCATCAGGTTCATGAAGGAGAACAACTTCGATCTGAACTCAGCAAGAAGGTATTCAAACGAGATTTCTGGAAGAAGTAAGAGGATTGGCGAATACGGGAACAGCCTGATCAAGCAGGGTAGCAAGATACTGACGCACTGCAACGCGGGCGCCCTTGCCGTGGTCGACTGGGGAACAGCCCTTGCGCCAATCAGGATAGCTTCTTCAGAAGGAAAGAAACCCTTTGTTTTTGTGGATGAAACGAGGCCGAGGCTGCAGGGAGCAAAGCTGACCGCGTGGGAACTCCAGCAGGAGGGTATTGACCACGCCATTATTGCCGACAATGCTGCAGGCTACTTCATGAAAAAAGGTGAAGTGGACCTGGTCATAGTAGGCGCAGACAGGATAGCAGCAAACGGGGACTTTGCCAACAAGATAGGCACATACGAGAAGGCCGTTGTTGCAAAGGCAAACAACATACCCTTCTATGTTGCAGCGCCCGGAAGCACGTTCGACTTTTCCATTTCATCCGGCGACCAGATACCCATTGAGGAGAGATCCCAGGAAGAGGTGCTCATGATAGGACAGAACCGGCTCGGGCCTGCTGAAAGCAAGGCGAGAAACCCTGCGTTTGATGTAACTCCAAACGAATATGTTTCTGCTTTCATAACGGAATATGGCATCTTCAGGCCGCAGGAACTGTCGAGGGTGAGAAGCTTGATGTCCAGTGACCTTTTCATGAGGTAACCTGGACACGTAATATTTACCAATTATATCCTGATTCTAATTATAAAATTCCGAACTGGCTGTGAAATTATTATATCGAAATTTCCAATCATGATTGATGCTTGATGATCTATTCAGTCCAGCTTCAATCGCGATTATCGGGGCATCAAGGGACGAGAACAAGATTGGGAATGTGATTTTGAGGAATTTAGTATCATCTGGATTCTCGGGCAGAATTTATCCCGTGAATCCTTCCTATCCTGAAATAATGGACTTGAAGTGCTATCCCTCTGTAAAGGATATTGGCGATCCAACAACGATTGCTGTAATAGTCCTGCCTGCACGTGTAGTTCCCCAGAGCGTGGAGGACTGCATAAACGCGGGAGTCAAGTTCCTTATTATAATCAGCGGCGGTTTTGCCGAGACAGGACCCGATGGGGAGAAGCTATCCGAGAGGATCCTCTCTCTGATAAGAAACTCTGGGACGCGCCTCATTGGCCCAAATACCGTTGGGCTCTATCTGCCCTACTCAAACATTAACACAACCCTGACATCATACAGCAGGGTTTCTTTCCCGCCCCCCGGAAACATAGGGTTTATATCCCAGAGTGGGGCCCTAGGGTTGCTGACCATGGATGCGATCTCAGAATACGGCATCGGGATATCTGCATTCATTAATCTCGGGAACCGGCTTGACGTTGATGAGACAGAGTTTCTGGATTTTTTCGAGTCGGATTCGAGAACTGGAAGCGTTGCCATCTACATGGAAAGCGTAGCAGATGGAAGGGCATTTTATGAGAGGATAAGGAGGTTTAACAGTAGAAAGCCTCTTGTAATCCTGAAAGCCGGAAGGACCGAGCAATCTGCAATGGCGGCCTCCCTGCATACGGGTGCAATGGCGTCGAATGATTCCATATTCGATGGAATGCTTTCCCAGGCAGGTTCTGTGAGAGCGTATGACGAAACTGAACTCATTGACTACGCCAGGGTCCTCGCCTATTCAAAACGGATGAAGGGAAACCGGATAGCGGTGCTGACCACCGCAGGAGGAGTTGGGGTGATCTCAACCGATTATATATCCGACCCAGGAAGTACAAAACCATTGCAGATGGCAAGATTATCTGAGAATACAAAGGATCAGATAAGAAAGGTTATCGTGCCATACGGTTCCGCACAGAACCCCATAGACCTAACGGCAGACGGAAGTGTAAACGATTACGACAGGGTTCTTGAAATACTTATGCGTGACGATGATGTAGATGCTGTCCTTGTTTATGCCCTCCCGCAGACTCCAAAGATGGACATGGGGGTGGTTGATGTTGTGGAGAAGCACATGAAAACAGGAAAACCAATAGTAGTAGGAGTGCTTGGCTACAAGATTGCGAAACAGCTCCTCGTCGAGTTTGAGAGGAGGAAGATACCTGCCTTTCCGTCAGTTCACAGGAGCGTAAAATCGCTTTGCGCGCTGTATGAATACAGTGCCTTCAGGAGCGTGAGGCAATGAAGGGAAAAATATCTGAAATGATGCCAACAGATAGAAATCCGGATGAATATGCTGTGAAGAGAATGATTTCCGCATATGGCATTACGACGCCAAAATCCGTGCTGATGGATTCCAGGGAAAGAGAAGTGGAATTGAGATTCCCCGTTGTTGTCAAGGTTTCAGACCCGAAAATACTGCATAAATCGGAAGTGGGGGGAGTGACCACCGGCATCCGGGACCGAAAACAGCTTGCCGAAGAGGTCTCACGGATGAAGGCAAGGTTCCCGAATGCAGGGATACTGGTGGAGGAGATGGAAAAGGGAGGGCTTGAGATTATAGCCGGACTTGTCAATGACAGGAACTTCGGCAACGTAATAATGCTGGGGATGGGCGGGTTATATACCGAACTGTACCACGATGTTGTTTTTCGCCTCACACCAATAAGCAGAACCGACGCTGCAGACATGATTGATTCCGTAAAGATCAGGGTTTTCGAGAAGGGGTTCAGGGGGATAAAGGTTGCACGGGAAGCTATAATAGACCTGCTGTGGAAGCTTTCCCTGATCTCAGAAGACATCGGCGGCGATCTCGACATGCTCGACCTGAATCCGGTTATAGTAAATGGAGACAGAATTTCCGCGGTGGATGCCAAGCTGATTCTCAAAAAATTGCCATAAGAAACTGCCAGATCAGCGAAATGCAGAATCGTCGAGGGAAGTGCTGTATATCGGTGTGCCTGTGATTAGCATGACCCATAATTAAGGCTCCTATTTAAAATAGTTAAAAGTTATGATATTATGATTGAAATGAGTGGACTTAACGACCTGCTGATCAACCAACCGGGCAAGAAACTCTTCCTGCTTGGGAACGAAGCAATTGCAAGAGGGGCTATTGAAGCCGGGGTAAGGGTTGCCACCACGTACCCGGGCACTCCTTCAAGCGAAGTGGGCAACGTTCTTTCAGAACTTTCTAAAAAAGCAGGCCTGTATTTCCAGTTCTCCGTCAATGAAAAGGTTGCCATTGAGGTGGCTTATTCGTCCGCAATTTCCGGGCTAAGGTCATTTGTTTTCATGAAGCACGTTGGCCTCAACGTTGCAGCCGACCCACTCATGAGCATCGCTTATACCGGGGTTCGGGCTGGACTTGTTGTAATGTCTGCTGATGATCCATCCATGTTCTCATCACAGAATGAGCAGGATAACAGGAACTATTCCGAGATAGCCCATATCCCTCTAATAGAGCCTTCCAACTCCCAGGAGGCGAAGGACTTCCTGAGATATGCGTTTGAGATATCGGAGATGGAACACATCCCGGTACTCTTCAGGACCACCACGAGAGTGAGTCACCAGAGGGGAATGGTGGAGTTGGGGGAAATCGAGAAGAGGGAGGCAGTTGGATTCTTCAAAAGCGACCCTGCCAACTTTGTCGCACTGCCTGTAAATTCGATGGGGCTTAAGGAAAAACTGGTTCAGAAGATGGAAAGGCTCAAAACAGTCTCGGAAGGTTCAAAACTGAACAGGATAGAAACCTATGGATCGGGAAAATATGGAATAATAACTTCCGGAGAGGCCTACAATGTCATGATGGATGCTGTATCCAAGTACGGACTCGATGTTTCAGTTCTGAAGCTAGGATTCACCAATCCACTTCCTGAGGAAATGATCTCAAGGTTCCTCAGGGAGCATGAGAACGTGATAGTGGTTGAGGAGCTTGACCCATTCCTGGAGACAAGGGTCAGGATGATAGCCCAGATGCACTCCATTGGAACAAAGATATTCGGAAAGCTGGACGGATACTTCACATTCAGCCACGAGTACAGTCCAGATACTGTTGCTGGTTCGCTCTCAAGAATAATGGGATTCGACACAAAGCAGGTGAGTGTGGAGATAGATGCAACCGCATTGCCGCCAAGGCCTCCCGTACTCTGCCCTGGATGCCCTCACAGGGCGACATACTATGCAGTGAAGCGTGCAGTGAAAATGTCGAACATAAAGAACCCTGTGTATTCTTCCGATATAGGCTGTTATTCACTCGGCGTTTATGATCCGTATAACGAGGCGGACGTGATGATTGAAATGGGGTCATCCATTGGAGTTGGAGGTGGATTCTCAAATGCAACAGATCAGAAGGTAATCTCGTTCATAGGGGATTCGACATTTTTCCACTCCGGGATACCGGGGATCATAAACGCGGTTCACAACGCATCTAATGTAATACTTATCGTCATGGACAACAGGACGACCGCCATGACGGGGCAGCAGTCGAACCCAGGCATGAATATAAACGGAATGGGCGACCCTGCACCAGAGGTATCAATAGAGGCAATAGTTAGGGCCATTGGCATAAAGTACGTTAAAACCGTGGATCCATACGACTTGAAGAGCACCCTTTTGGCTGTTTCCGGCGCACTTAGGGAAAACGGCGTATCTGTAATAGTTGCCCGGAGAGAATGCGCAATGATCCGGGACGACCGGATGAGGTCCAAGAAGGAGTGGAAGACATTCCAGGTAAATCCTGAGAAGTGCAAATTATGCATGAACTGTGTCGAGAAATTCTCCTGTCCTGCCATATTCATAGAAGGCGGCAAAATTGAGATCGACCAGAACATTTGCGATGGCTGCGGAGTCTGTGCTGAACCTTATGTCTGCCCATTCAAGGCCATAGAGGAGGTGCAGACAGCATGAGAACAGACATAATAATTGCCGGAGTTGGCGGGCAGGGAGTTGTAACTGCAGGCCTTCTCCTGTCGGAAGCTGCGACCATAAGGGGAATGCATGTTGTTATGTCCGAGATTCACGGACTTGCCCAGAGAGGAGGATCTGTTTCCGTCGACGTCAGGATAGGCGATGTGTACGGTTCCATAATAGGAAGGGGCGATGCTGATCTCATTATAGGGTTTGAGCCTATTGAAACGATGCGAGCTATTGCAAGAGCCGGCAATAAGACGCGGGTGATAATGAACTCGGAGAAAATAACGCCGGTGTCCCTCAGCATGCACGACAAGGAGTACCCAAGCAATTCAGACCTGACGGGAATGGCTGATAAGAGCATAGAAATCAGGGAGATAAATGCCGTGTCCCTAGCGAAGAGGGCTGGCAGTTACAAGTCGGTTAATACCGTGATTATAGGGGCTGCAATAGGGCTCGGAATACTTCCATTCGAAAAGGATGACATGCTTTCAGCCCTGAAGAACAGGTTTTCAGGAAAGCTGTATGACATAAACAGGGAAGCACTAGAGTATGGAATAGATGAAATACTTGCCAACCGGTCTGTCTCTTTTTCATAGTATTTCTCCTAT
>JAJYUG010000055.1 GCA_021792655.1 Thermoplasmata archaeon
GGTTGCTGGAAAGGGTTACATTCGCAACCGGATCCGGTCCCAAGTCCACCTTCCCCATTGATTTTGGGACCCTGATACCGCTCCAGTTCTTTCCAGGAGGCGATGTGGTCATGATTGGCCAGCCCAGATTCAACAGGAGGGAAGAGCTGGTGGAATTTGGCAGCGACCTGTTCAGAATACTGGCTGCATATGATAGGCAAGTTTCCATGGTATTCAGCGCAGACATGGCACACACGCATGCCTCCGATGGACCCTATGGCTATTCACCCGCCGCAAAAATCTATGACGATTCTGTGCAGGACATGTTTCGGGAGAACAATTTTTCCCGATCCATAGAAATTCCTGAATCCGTTGTCATTGAAGGGAAACCTGATAGCTTTTGGAACCTCCTCATAATGCTAGGGTTCCTCCAGGCGGGGGGAATCAGGATGCACATGGAATACTATTACGTGGAGCATTATTTCGGCATGCTTTTTGCTCACAGTTAGCCAAATTTATGTACCCGGTAGCGATAACTTAAAGTATACATGAATTCGTCCATAAAATATGTTCTTGTAGCTGCTGTTGCCGTTATGGTAATAGTCCCCGGGGTTTACGTGATTATGCAATTGCAGAGCGCCGATTCACGGTCTTCGAATCCAATGAACTTTCTGCCGTCTAACGTGACGGCTGTCGCAATGATATCACACAATGGGACAGCCTATTATCCTTTTGCAGTAAACGGCAGCGCAGGTATGGTCCTGCAGGCTTCGCTGACTACAATCACTTCTGGTAAATCCAGCCTGAAGCTGAACATTTCGTCGACCGTCCTGACTGAACCGAGCACTTACAAGGGTTTCTCGGTCTTTGAGATCTCAAGACTTAATCTCCTTTCGCTGTTCAGTAATGGTGTTAATAGCAGCATGATGCAGTATATGGGGGCATTCCTGAACTACACAAACCTTTCCGGGATTACCAACATATCACTGTATGCCGCGAATCCCTCATCCTCAGTAACGGTTGTGGGAGAACTCGGGGCAGTGTATGCCGCGCTGGATACCTATTCAGGAAGGACATCGTTAAACCCTGCATTACTTTCCACTCCGGACAGGGTAAACATGTCACTCTACATCCCCCTGCACAGCCGGAACATCTCTTATATCAGTTCTAACCTGTCCTCCTCAAACCTTACCATTAACGTTGCCCTTACATCATCAAAACTGGCGGAAGAAGCTTATATGGCGTATCTTACGCTGTCACCTGCACAGTTCCAGATGAGGATCGTAAGTTCTTCCACGATTCTCATAACAGTTTCCAACAGTACATTCCTTGATATGGTAAGCGTAAATAACCTCTTCAAGCTGATAAACCTCTCCGGCTTCAGCCTGTGAGTTTCTATCCCTGAAGTTTGAATTGTAATAAAAGCCATCAAGGAAAATAATTTCACAGCAAGAAACGACATGCGCTATTCCGGATACACTGCACATATTCTTAGACATCTCGGACACCAGCCTTTCCTGGGCTTCGTTAAGAGAACCAACTTCATAATGGAAATAAAGCCGGCTGGAGATACATGTTTTGGCACTGATCCTGCAGCCTGTTCAGATAGATGGAAATCCTTCCTGCCGATTCCAAATTTATATATTCAGCCCCTTTATAACCACTGGGTGCAGCATTGTTATCACTCTATCTCCTGTTCCAGATTGTCCTGGCAACACTTGTAACTTTCGCCAGGGTTGGAGTGATGATGATATTATCGATTTTTGTCAGCCTTTTTTTCGGGATACTCGCTGCCCGGGTGAAGAGCGCCGAGTCCATAGTTATATCACTGACCGATGTAATGGAAGCCGTTCCCGTTGTCTCATTTTTTCCAATTATTCTAAGCTTCTTTCTATTCACAATAAAGGGACCGATTGGGGTGGAAATATCGGCAGATTTCCTCATACTGACTGCGCTCGTTTGGAACCTTATTCTGGGTGTATATGAGGCTGTTTCGCGACTGCCTGAGGACTTTGAGAACGTTTCCAGGGTGTACAGAATTGGCTTCCTTAACCGCATAAGGAAAATATACTATCCCATTGCAGTGCCCAATATAGTGGCTAACGTAATGCCGTCGTTCGCCAGTGCTCTATTTTACATAACTTTCAGCGAAGTCATTACCTTCGGCGTGAGAGATTACTCCGTATTCGGCATCGGATCGCTTGCTTTCTCCCTGACAGAAACAGGAAATTATGGTGCCATACTCATACTTGTCCTTGTTGTAGTCGTCGCCATTGCTCTTACCTTTTTCCTTGTAATCTCTCCGCTGATAGACAGATCAAAGAAGTATGCAATGGAATTTGTCAGCGCAAATGGACAGCCTACCCGAAAGCGGGAACCTGGAGCTATTGCACATTATTTCGAAAGGCGTTTTGAACGCGTAGCAACTTCAGGAAGGAACGTGGTAACAAACATAGGCAGGGCCTTCTCGCCGATCCGACCCAGGGAAGAGAGAAGAAAGAGGGAGATGTCCAAAAGGCTCCTCAACATCATAGTTGGTGCAGCACTCCTTGCCGCTATCGGATTTGGTATTTATGAAATAGCCCTGGCTGGCTTTTATGCGGCGTTCAACGAGTACTTCCTCAATCCATCCTTCATCTCAGCCTCTTTTCTCAATCTGGCATATGACCTTGCAAGGATAGGCATAGTATACACAATCTCCATATTCACAATGGTTCCGCTGGCGATATTCCTGGGTAAAAGGCAAAGGAATGGCAAAATTACCACTGCCCTGATGCAGATAATGTACTCTATCCCCATTCCCATATTTGTCCCATTGCTCATTGTGCTTCTTGTTCCTGCCCTTGCGCCGTACCTGGGCTATAACATTGCGCTTAACTTTGAGGTGCTTCTGGTAACCTATTTTTCCGCTGCAGCTTACATCTTTTTCAACGTTTACGGCGCTGTTGTATCAATACCCGACGAGTACAAGATGGTAGCCAAGACACTAAGGCTTTCCAAAATACAGGAAATTCGATCACTCACAATACCCTCGCTTATACCGAGCCTGATAACCGGATCAATGGCCGCAGTAGGCAGTTACTGGGGTGGTCTTTCTGTTTCGGAATTTCTGTCAATAAATGGGAAAACTTATGATGTACAATATGGCCTGATGGCGTCGATCGATCGCGCTCTTAACGCCGGAAATCTCATGAAAACAGATGCCATTGACATATTCATGGTTATAGTGATCATAGTTCTCTCCTTTGCACTGTGGATAAGGCTATATAAATATGCGAAGAAGAGGTATGCATTTTCAACATGAGCAGGCCTGGAATTAGGTTGGGACGGGATTCTGGACCTAATATTTAATGGTTCCTAGTACCATAATTATTTTGCCAATTGCTGAAAGCAAGGCACAGTTCAGTCAGTGGAATGCCATTATTAGGTATTTGGCGTATATTTTCCCTGCGTTTATTCCGAATCAACATTGCCTCGTATCGACAATTGCTGTAATTTTACGCTCAAATCCGCCTAAACGTTAATATATCAAGAGGGATAAACAATTGAAATGTTATCATTCAATCAGCAATATACCCCTGATCCCAATGACCGCGATCTCAATGCAGCTGTTGAAAGCCTGTTTGCAAGCAATTCGCTCAAGACTGTTTCAAAGCTAAACCCCCTGATCTACGGCAGGCTATTGTCAGCCATCACCGAAGTGGCCCAGATGACCAGGCCTGCTGGAATAAGGGTGATAGGGGACAGGAAGAATGAGCTGAAGGAGTTCGAGGACATGCTTGTGGCCGAAGGTGCTATGCTGGTATTGAACCAGAAGGAGTTCCCGGGCTGCTTTCTCTACCGGAGCGATCCAAACGATGTTGCCAGGACGGAGGGCGATACCTATATCTGCACTTCAGGAACAAGTGACGATGCGGGCCCAACCAATAACTGGCTTCACACAGATGAGGCTAAGAACCGCATATACTCCATTATGAAGAACACCATGAAGGGAAAGACCATGTACGTTGTTCCGTACTGGCTCGGCCCCCTCGGTTCCAAATACGGCCAGGCAGGGATAGAAATAACCGATAGCCCATATGTGGTGGCCAACCTGATGATAATTGCAAGATCTGGTCAGGAAGCAATCAGCGAAATGGCGAAGGCGAATGGTTTTGTCATAGGCGTCCACTCTACTGCCAAACTTGACTCAAGGAATCGTTACATTGCCCACTTCCCAGAAGAGAACCGGGGAGACGGGCTGATACTGAGCGTTAACACAAATTATGGAGGTAACGCGCTGCTCAGCAAGAAGTGCCATGCACTGAGGCTGGCTACCTATCAGGGTCGAAAGAACGGATGGATGGCCGAGCATATGATGCTCATCGGCATAACCGACCCGGATGGCAAGACCACTTACGTATCAGGCGCCTTCCCGAGCTCAAGCGGAAAGACGAATCTTTCAATGCTTGAACCTCCGGCAGAATTTTCCCATAGGGGTTGGAAAACATCCCTGATAAGCGACGACATTATCTGGATGCATGAGCGGGAAGGGTCGTTATACGCCATTAACCCGGAAAATGGGTTTTTTGGTGTCGCACCCCATACAAGCAGGCACACGAACCCAAATGCGATAGATGCCATAAGCCATGATACAATATTCACCAATGTCGCTGTCGATAATCAGGGGATACCTTACTGGGAGGGTATGAGGGACGAGCCTGCAGGGCTGACAGACTGGACCGGCAACCCGCATAAACCCAACACGCCGGCGGCACATCCGAATTCACGTTTTACCACACCAATCAATAACTACAGGCACCTTTCCGCGGACTATAACAACCCTGGTGGTGCAAAGGTTTCGGCCTTCCTTTTCGGCGGGAGGCGTAGAGACCTTGTTCCCCTGGTATACCAGTCATACTCCTGGAATGCGGGTGTCCTGGTTGGCGCAATGCAGAGAGTGGAAACAACTGCGGCTACAACGGGCAAGGTGGGCGTGTTGAGGAACGACCCCATGGCAAACCGTCCGTTTGTGGGATACAACATGGCCGACTATTTCAGGCACTACATTGAGATGGGCAAGAAGGTTAGGAATCTTCCAAGGATATTCAACGTGAACTGGTTCAGGAAAGATCAGGAAGGCAGGTTCATGTGGCCGGGATATTCCCACAATATGTACGTCCTGAAGTGGGTGCTTGATCGTGTCAACGGTAGGGGCAATTCCATAGAAACGCCAATAGGATATGTTCCTGACCCAGCTGCCTTTGATGGAGGCGGGGTGCCAAGAGAAAACCTGGCCAAGCTTCTTGCTGTAGACGCTCGCGGTTATCTTTCAGAACTTCAAGAAGTAAAACCTTTCTTCGAGTCATTCGGTAAGAGGTTCCCCGATGAACTCTGGGACGAATACCATGCACTTGAGGAAAGGCTGAAGGGGTCTCTGAAATAATCACAGCCTTTTATGCGCTTTATCATTTTTGGAGCGCAAATGGGAAGGGTGCTGAGGCAGAAATCTGCCATCTCTCCGGACTCCATTCCTACTTCAGGAATCCCAGCAACGTGATGGCATTGAGGAAATACTGCACTGCGAATGCTGCCACGATTAGCCCGAAGATCCTCGTCATTGCCTTCATCACCTTCTCGCCAATAACCCTCAGTATTGGCTCTGAGTAATGGAAAAAAAGATACACGATCGCGAAGAGGATGAGTATGGACATCACGGTGAATATGTCATCCAGCAGTGAACCTTTCATCAATATGATCACGAGCGAAATAGCACCTGGCCCAGCTAGAAGCGGAGTGGCGAAGGGCACTATTCCTACATCAAGTTCCTCGATGTTTCCACCAGCAGATTTAGGCTTGTCACCCTCACGGACCATCTCAACTCCCATGATCAGAAGGATCAGGCCCCCGGCAAACTCAAGTGCGACTATTGTAATGCCGAAGAAATAGATAATCTCGTTTCCAACAATGGCAAAGAATAGGAGGATAATTGCTCCATAAATTACAGCATCCTTGGTAATAAGCTTTCTCTTCTGTTGAGTGATTCCGCTGGTCATGGACATGAAAAGCACGAGACTTCCGAAGGGATCAATGACCACAAAAAGTGGCATGAATATCTTAAGAAATTCAACTATGATAGAGCTTGACATGTGTACCTGTAACATTTACTACTATTCAAATGGATGGATTTTATTGAACTTATAGATTGCAATTTGTTGCCAGTGAACATTGACAGGCCTCCGCTTAACAAGGTTCAAAATAGTGGGATTTTCTGATGCTATGTGGTAGATTAGCTTGAAACTATGCCGGGACGGCTAAGCAGCTATTATTAATAGAAAGTGCCTAATAAATTGCGTGTATTATTTTAATACAGGGGAATAATACATTAGAAGGTGCAAAAAAATGGCATTTGTAGATGATCTGGCCCTAGAGTTGTTCGTGCTTGCCCTAGTCGGGGTAATATCGATATACATGACGGCCTCGGTTTACCTGGAGTATAGAAGGGGAAACGTGAAGGATATTGAGGGGGTTTTGAGGCAGGGAGTATTTCCGCTTGGACTTCTTGGTGCATTTATATTCATCATGGGTCTCTTTGGCGAAATTGCCTGGCCGCTGCCGGGAAGCTATAACATCCTGTTTTACGACCCGTTCGTCATAATAGGCATTGTTATCCTGTCCATGTCTGTAGCCATATATCTCAGGCAGAAATTGCAGTTTGTTGGAATACTGGCATTCTTTTCTGGCCTGATAGCTATATTCTATGGCGCAAACGCATACACTGACGGCATGACTTCCAGCCCGATTGCAATGCTTGGACTGTACATAGCGTTCGGTCTTACCGGAATGTTCACATGGCCCGCCACGTACATATATGACGTCCTTCCTTCAAAGGGAAAGGTCTCGAATATCTGGACTCTTATACTGGTGATATTCTGGATTGGCCTGGTAGTTTCGGCAATTCTGGCGGCATTCACTGCAATAGAAGCTGTACCCCAGCATTTGCTCAAACCCCCATAATCTAATTTTTATCACTTATCACTTTTTTTTGTAATTTAAACATATTCAGGCGGGAAGTCCCTTTCGCAATATAGGGTAT
>JAJYUG010000056.1 GCA_021792655.1 Thermoplasmata archaeon
TTTTTTGAGAAAGTGATGACAGTACGGGTTCATAGAATCCTTTTTATTCTCTTGTCCTCATGCATGATATGAAATGGAAAAACTTGGGATGAACACAGCTCTGGTGATTGTCGACGTTCAGAAGGGGTGGGATTCTGCTGTCTGGGGCAAACGGAATAATCCTGAAGCGGAAGGAAACATTTCCCTATTACTCGATTCCTGGAGGTCTTCGAGGATGCCGGTTGTGTTTTTTCAGCACATGTCTCGCAACCCAAAATCACCGCTTTTTCCAGGGCAGGCAGGCAATGAAATAAAGGATATAGTCAGACCCATAGGCGAGGAAAAGGTCTTTGCAAAAAATGTGAACAGCTGCTTCATAGGCACCGGCTTTGAGGACTGGCTGAGGGAAAGCGGCATTGATTCGCTCGTCATAGTTGGAATAACTACGCAGCACTGTGTATCGACGACTGCAAGAATGGCCGGGAACCTGGGATTCAGGACCTTTGTGGTATCAGATGCTACGGCCGCCTTCGAGACAAAGGGAATCAATGGGGAAAAGTATGATGCTGAGACCGTGCATGCCCTATCGCTGGCCACAATAATGGGGGAATTCGCTACAGTTATCAGTACAAATGATATTCTGAAAATGATCTAAGGATTCAGAAGTCAACGCCTCTTCGAGCAGGTACTCCCTGCGCATAGGGATGCCTGATTTCGCGCATCTCGGTTATGAGATCCGCTTTCTGCAGAATCTCTTCGGGAACATTCCTTCCTGTGAATACAAGTTCAACGTTTTGCGGCTTCTTTTCTATAAATGCAATCAACTGTTCTTTCTGGATGAGTCCATAGTATAGCGCTACGTTTATCTCATCCATTATTATGATGTCCCATTCCCCAGAAATCATCTCTTTTTCAGCCGCTTTCAGGCTGTCCTGTGCCATGGAAACATAGTCAGCCGGAGGCTTCCCGCGCGGAAATAGCTTGATATTTCTTATTCTTTCCCGGTCTGCCAGTGGTATGTCCTCCTCCCAGGCAATAAAATAAGGTTTGCCAACGTAATCAACCCGGAGGTTCTCAGCAAATTTTCTTGAGGACTGATTCTCTCCATATGTTCCCATCTTCATGAACTGTATCACATATACCTTCAAACCCCATCCTATGGCTCTGAATGCGAGTCCGAAAGCTGCCGTCGTCTTTCCCTTCCCGTTGCCTGTGTAGACTTCAATCAGACCCTTCTTGAGCTTGAGCATGAATGCCGATCACTAGCAAGCAATAATAAATTTGCTCGTCCCTGCCAGTAGTCTAAATATTTGCATTGTAGCTCCTGTTTTGAAGAATAATCTTTAATATCAATAGATAATCAGTTTGGTCAAGGTGATTATTGATGCCATTGACTCCATTTTCTTCAAGGAAGGTGAATGACCTGACACCATTTGACATAAACGAAATCATTGAGAGTGAACCAGAGTCTGCCGTGGTGATAGATGTAAGAGAGCCCTGGGAATTTTACGGAGACACTGGGCATGTGAAGAACTCAATTCACATTCCTATGGGGGAGATTCCGGACAGGATGGAATCAATAATGGCTCACAGCGGCAAAAAGATAATTTTGATATGCAACAGTGGAGAGCGCAGCTACTATGCGGCAAGGTACCTGATGGATAACGGCCTGGATAACGTATACAACGCAGATGGCGGAATCATGAAGTGGCTTATGTCAGGGCTCGATGTTGAATACGAGTGACACCTGAAGCACATCTGAATTATACCGATCCACACCTGAACGCTTCATTCTTTTTGGTTAAATTGTAGTACTTCTTTTTATTATCATCATAGTTACTGAAAGGAAGTTGCGGGAATGGGGGTAGTGTTTGTATGGTATCTGTGAAAAATGCCAGTGAAATTAATATTGGAGAAAAGGGAAAATTCCTCATTAATGCGCTTCCTGGATTATTTGAAACACTTAGCCCGGAAAATTCCATAGGGAAATACGGTGAGGAGATCTCAAGCCTCAGCGAGTCTCATAACCGTATATTCGTTGTGGGGTTCGGAAAGGCAGCGTACAGTATGTACGCCGGCATGAGGAAATTCCTGCAAAAAATGCCTGTAATCGCTGACATAATAGTGCCAGAACAAATGGAGACAGATAACGCATATGAAGAACTCAGGATACTGAGAGGCACACACCCGGAAACCAGCTCCAGGAGTGTAGAAGCAACGGAAGCCACCTTGACAGACCTGGGAGTGCTGAACGACACCGATATTGTTTTTGTACTGATCTCAGGCGGCGGATCTGCCCTATTTGAGAAGCCTGGGACAGGTTTCAACATAGATGAGATTTCCCGTATAGGCAAATGCATGATGCTCAATGGGGCGGATATAAGCGAGATGAATGTGGTGCGGGGAGCGATGTCTGCGGTTAAGTCCGGAAAATTTGCCAGGATGCTTTATCCTGCAACAGTTAAAGCATACATAATTTCGGACGTCATTGGTGACGACATTTCTGTCATAGCCTCAGGTCCGCTTAGTGCTCCATCCGCTGACAGGGTGTTCATCAGCGACACTATAAAAAAATATTCCGGATTATGCGGGTACAGCGTCGATAGCCTGATCAGTGCGTCGAAAGCGATTACGGACAGGAAATTCTTCGACAGGGTTTCAAATACGATCGTTCTCAGGAATCACGACTTTGTGAAGGGGTTGTCAAAACTCATAGAAAGGAGATGTGGTGAGGTTGTCGTGCTCGGCAGCGATATCAGAGGTGATGTTACTGCAGTTTCCGCACATATTGCCGGAACCTGCAGGTCAATATATGAACTCAAGGGGCATGGATTCTGGCTAGTGTTTGGAGGCGAGACAACAGTCCGGGTGACAGGCAGAGGTAAGGGTGGACGAAATCAGGAGCTTGCAGTTCGCATTGCCCTTGAGATGAAATCTGGAGAACATTTCACTGTTATGGCTATCGGGACTGATGGCATTGACGGAAAGAGTCCCGCCATGGGGGCGATCTTAGATGATAGCTCCTTGCCCGTACTCAAAAAAATTGGGGTCGAGGCATATCTAAAGGATAGCGATTCATACACACTGCTGTCAAAGGGCGGATCCGCCCTGGTAACTGGATTTACTGGAACCAATGTATCAGATATATGTGCTGTACGTTATGATCGAGATTAGTCCTGTCCCATCTATTTATATTGAGTGATAATACTATGGTATGAAGGTAATTCAGTGTGGGGACAAATTCGGCACACTTGATAATGATAATTTTACGGTGAATATCCGCGGGAAAATATTCCACCTTGACAGGAATTCAGTAATAGACAGTGGAGATATTTTAAGAATAAACAGGGAAATGTGGCAGGTCTTGGATTTCAATCCGTCGCTATTCCCTGCAATCTCCGACAGGAAAGCCCAGATTATACAGGCCCACGATGCTGCGTATATTCTGGCAAAGTCAGGCATACGTGCTGGAAGCAAAGTTGTAGAATCTGGTGTTGGAAGCGGAGCCCTGACCGCACACCTTCTATGGGCAATAGGTAACACCGGAAATCTTACGTCCATCGATTTTGATGCTGAAAGACTTAAGGTGGCAGGTGACGGGCTAAGCAGGTTTTTTGACCTGGCAAACTGGCATCCGGTTAATGGCAGGATGGAGGATGATCATGGGATCAGGGGTTACGATGCGTGCGTTCTCGATGTTCCAAACCCGTGGGATTCTCTGTCAGCTGCCAGAAAATATTTGCGCAGTGGTGGAATTCTGGTGGCATACTGCCCAAACTTCAACCAGTCAGAGAGATTTGTAACGGATGCAGTGAATGTCGGTTTCACGATCCTGGAGACAGTAGAGCTGGAATTGAGAAAGATCATAGTAAGAGCTGGATCAACAAGACCGGACAGCAGTGGCCTCATCCATACCGGCTTCATTTCAGTCGCTATCAATAAAGGAATCTCAGTAACTGAGATTGAGCAGTAAATCTCATAAAGGCCCCACTATACGGTTAAATCACAATTTGATATACAATAGAAGTATTATTATAATAGTTAGAGATATGCTATAACAGCTATAACAGGCGCGTGGTAGCATATGCGTAAAAAAATAGCCTTGGTCGGTCTTGTAATATTTGTTGTAGGTGTTATTCTTGCTGGCGTTTCCCTTGCTGGTACATATTCCCTTACCCACACAAGTAGAACTGTAAATGAGGTTTCTACAGGCGAATGGGACAGTGGGGAAATAAATGTTAGCTCTGGTGGATTTCTTACGGTTACAACAACTGCCACCGGTAACTATGGGCTCGTAAAGGCATCGGATCTTCCATCAGTCAATTCAGCCGCAAACTTGAGCTCCCTGTCTGTGACATCCAGTTCATCCACTTCAGCTGCTTCTCATCAGATATTGACGTATCATAACATTAATGGATCATACTATTTCGTGGTGTTTTCGTCCTCATCCCCGTCCATACTCATCGCCTATATCACTGATTTTTCATCGGAGGTCGTATATGCCCTTTTGCTCGTCCCGGGAGGTGCTCTTGCGTTCATTGGTTTCATAGTTGGCATAATAGGAGTTATCCTGAAAAAGAAACCTGCTGAGCATTGAGCATTAAATTATCTTGTGAAAACGCACACTTGAAAGTAAACCTAAACAAGTAATTTCCAAGAGGAATGAAGTGAAACAAAAAAGGGAGAAAGCGTAGTTTAGTAAACGAGGAGAAGCCTCGGGATAGGAAACATTTGTAGATAAAATCGGGATTATGCCATCAGGATCTTTATCAGGCTGTCTGTTTTCATCACCGGCATCAGTTTGGCCATGTTTTTCAAGCTCCTCTCATGTGCTTCCCTATCTCCGGAAGATACGCCATCCTCAACAATAACAGGCAGGAACCCAAGATTCTGGGCATGCCTGGCTGAAGTTTCTATTCCAATTTCGGTAGCGATTCCCGTGAAAATAAGCGTCTTAATGTTTGCATTTCTCGCCATGAGTTCGAAGTTCGTCCCTATGAAGATGCTTGCCGTGTTCTTGTTAATTATAATATCCTCGCCGGAAGGGCTGATTGATTCATTTATTTCCCCTGGTTGAAATCTGCCAAACCCTGCTGCCTTTCTGACTGGAGACTCAAATCTCTCTGGCAGGGGTGTGATTTTGGTATAAAACACAGGAATGTTAAGCTTCCTTGCCTCTGATAAAAGCTTCCTCACATTTTCAAGAAATTCATCCTTGTTAAATATCCTTGAAACCAGAGTCTCCTGGACATCCCATATAATCAATGCACTTCCATCTTTCCTTATGAGTTTCTCATAATTAGGCATCATGCCTTGATATCCCCCGCTGCATGAAAAATCTTTCGTTAGTTGCGGCCCATTGCAGAAAATTAATTTGCGGCCGTTGTAAAGACGGTCTCAAGCATAACAGAATTTAATCATTGAGTTGCTGATACACGGTACATGAGATACATTGTAACTGCAAAGATCATTTACCTGTCATTCAATCCAAGGAGGACATGCGGAGCGTTGGGCATCGATGGTGGCATTGTCTGTGCCACGGGAAGCTTTGAGGAAGTTGTCAGGAAAATGGGAAGTGAAGCTGAGGTGAAAACATACCCGGGCATGGTAATTATGCCGGGTTTCATTGATGCACATATGCACCTTGACGATTTCGGCAAATACATTTCGATAATTGACCTAAGGGGCGTGACTTCCATAGAGGAGATGAAGTCGAAGGTCTCGTGTGCAACTGAAGATGATGGGTGGATCCTCGGCCATGGCTGGGACCAGGACCTTTTCTCGGAAAGGAGATGGCCCACCCGGGATGATCTGGACGTTGTGCAGAATGCCAGGCCGGTATTCCTGAGCAGGATTGATCTTCATTCCGCAGTCATGAACAGTGCCGCTATTAAAGCGATGGCGCTTGAAGAGCAATTTTCTGGGGACGCGGACCTGGTAAGAGACTCTGCCGGAAGTATTACTGGAGTCGTGAAGGAGAGGGTGTTCGGCTATGCAGACGACTGGATAAAGAACCACATGCCTGACGAAAAATGGGAAGAGATGCTACAAAGGGCCCAGATAGAAGCAAATAAAGTTGGAGTGACATCAGTGGGATTTATGAGCTGCAGCATCAGGCAATATGCCATTCTCTCACATCTTAAGCTTGAAAGGGGGCTTTCCCTGAGAATTCACGCGTATATCTCCTCCAAAGAGTTTTCCAACCTTGAGTATTCCGGTGAAGATGATTTTCTAAGAATTTCTGGTGTCAAGGCTTTCAGTGACGGATCACTAGGTTCCAGGACAGCTCTTTTATCATTTCTGTACAGCGACGACACCGGTAACTATGGAGAAGCCAGGGAAAGCAACGATAGCATATATGAGAGCGGTAAATTAGCGGAAAGCACGAGAATGGATATTAGTACACATGCCATTGGTGATAATGCGCTGGATAATGTCCTTTCTGTGTATGAAAAACTAGGTGAGGAGCACAGGATCGATCATGCTTCCCTGGTGCGCAGCGACCAGTTCGAAAGAATAAAGAAATGCAAAGCTGTTCTCGTTGTCCAGCCGCGTTTTACTATCACCGATTTCTGGACTCTTAACCGAATCGGGAAAGGGAAAGCAGAAATTGCCTATCCTTTCAATACAATGCTGAAAAATAAGATACCGGTAGCGTTGTCGACTGACTGCCCCGTGGAAAATTTAAACCCTTGGGAAACAGTCTATGCGGCAGTAACAAGAGGGTCGTATGAGAGGGTGCCATT
>JAJYUG010000057.1 GCA_021792655.1 Thermoplasmata archaeon
CGGATCGCGGAGTTTTCTGACTGCCGGAGAAGCGACTTGAGGTCAGACTGATTTGTCAGGATCGAAGCCAGGTCCGAAAGATTTGAATCTGGCCGCTGCCTGACCATCTCAGAGAGAAGTGTCCTGAATATGACTTCAAGTCTCGGTCCCCAGGTATTGTTTGACAGTGCTGACTCCCTTGAAAATAATTCCCTGACCCAGCCAAGGCTGTTTTCGGGGTTCTCCCTGTCACCGCCAATTATCCCGTTCAACTGGATTGAGATTTTTTGCCCGTCTGCCTCAATGGTCCTCGGAGAAATGTAAACCAGTTCCTTAGACTGGTTGGAAACAACAAAATCTTCTGCCAGCTTCCCGTGTGGGTCTACTAGCATTATGTTGCAATCCTTTGTTATAGACAGCCCTTTCATCATTCCTGCCACAAGCGAGGACTTCCCGGATCCAGTTTTCCCTGTGATGAGCAAATGTCCCTGTATGTCTGAAACAGGGATCCTGACGGCCATTCCGGATAAGCTCGATCCTAGGATCAACCCATCCTGCCCTGTGTAATGCTTCGCGTTCAGGGAAATGGAGGGCCTATAATTGTACATCCAGCCATAATGATCAGTAGATTTATATTACTTCCACCATCAGAACGATGACCCAAGCAGTATTGTTGTTATCTGTAGCGTTCCGTAAACCACAATGGATATTATCCACATCATTATGACAATGTGGTGGATGCCGTGCAGTTTCCTTCCTCCATCAGCTATTTTCATGGAGATTCCGGATATTCCAGCGTGGATATACAGGATCGCAAACAGGAAAATCTCTATGCTCAGTATTGTGGCGGATGGCGGGCTAAAGAATATGCCATATGTAGCCAGGCCTGATATGGCAAACTGCTTGAACACCTTGTCTATAATCTCCAGTATCCCGAATGAAATTGCAAGAGAAAATGCCAGTCCTCCCGTTATTCCGTATATGACACCGGTAAAAGTGTTTACAGAGAGTCTCCTTCTTCTCCTCAGTCTCGTTATCTTGTCAACATTGGTACTCACGATGTTTCCGGCGGCAGCTGCATCAGCACCCAGCTCTACGCTCTCCACAAACGATTCCGTGAAAAGCTCGATCAGGTGTGAGCCGGTATCGGCGCTGAAATTCTTCCACGCTATGAGACTGTCAATCCTGTAAACAAGACGCTTGTAGAGGTTCTTTACATCCTTGGTCATCATTCCAAAGTCGTGGACTATCATGGATTTCATGGCATCTATGATCATGTTTCCCCTGGCAGAAGCGGAGCCGGAGAGGGAACGCATGAAGCTGCCGAACATGTCATCTTTCTTCCCGATGGATTTTTCCATCCGAGAACCAACTATGCTTGGCCATGCCAACGGTGTAACAACAGAAGTAACGGTGAAATAAAACGGTATGATGTAAGCAACCTTTGTCACAAGAAAGACCAGGAGGATAAGCCCGGATATCATGCCCGCAATCATGAACCTCTTCTCCATGGTTTTCTGCACTTCGGTCTTTATGCCGGTTCCGTGCCAGATAGGGTCGTTCGGCAGCACCATCTTTATTCCGTAAAGTAGCATGAATTCTCCCAGCGAGACAGTGATGAGGCTGAAAGCCAGCAGCAGTAAGATATTTATGGGTATCAACACGGGCATGATCAATATGAAAGCTATCAGGAAGGCAAATGCAAGGAGCAGTGATACATACATGTCCTTGTATATGTCAAATGTGGCCAGTGCGGAAATGTAGGCCGTCTCGAAATTACTCATGACTGCATCCGTTTCAAGGTTCACGAATTCTATGAAATCCTGCCCGCTGTCAAGAGCCTGGCCAAACCTGTCCAGGAAGTCCGCAAAGAGATCGCTTGGAGTTTTTCTGGCTACGACATTGGCCGCCTCTGACAACCCTCTCTTCCAGTTCATCACCAGGTTCACTATCTTTTTCAGGTCGTCCTTGATCATGCCGATTTTCTCTTTCTTTGACAGTA
This sequence comes from Thermoplasmata archaeon, assembly GCA_021792655.1. Lineage (GTDB taxonomy): Archaea > Thermoplasmatota > Thermoplasmata > Thermoplasmatales > Thermoplasmataceae > B-DKE. The sequence goes on from JAJYUG010000057.1 coordinate 1,982, forward strand.
TGTCAAGCACATCTATCCTGTTAGCTCCGCTTGTTGAAAGAGTCGCCAGGGAAGTTACGAAGAAGGGTATGTTTGCGTTTATGTTGGCACGCTTTGAGTCCCGGTCTATTATGGGCTTGAGAACCATCCCGGCCATAGCGAGTATTGCCACAATCGTAAGTATGATTGTTAAGAGTGAATTGAAAATCAGGTAAAGACCTAGAAAAACCCCAGCCATTGCCGAAGCTGCCAGTATCATGAATACGTCATTCTTCTTGAATTCGATGTTTGAGAATTTACCAAGCCTGATTACGTCATCCATATAGATCACCCGTATACTGGTAGACCAACATCCCCGGTCTGGTAGAATTTCTTGATCAGATCGAACACCTGGAAGTATGAGTTCAGGTTGTTCTTGGCGAGATACTCAATTATCCTTGCCCTCTTGAAAAGTTCATCATATATCAGCTTTGGATCCTCAAGTCCTGATGTAACCGCTATCCTCTTCTCCAGCACGTAACTGTTGTTCATACCCCTGAATGTGTGCTGATCGGTTGTCGGATCCCACTGGAAAACCTGTTTCGTAGAAACTCCTCCAAGCTCCTCATAATACCCTTCTATCTCGTTTATGCTGGTGGTTCTCCTCAGGAACCTTCCGTTAACGTATACTGCCTGCTGGATCATAGCTATGTTCAGGTTATCCATGAAAGTTACAGGTATGTTTATGGGATCACCGGTGAACCTCTGTATCATCTTTCTGACCGAAGCTGCGTGGAATGTCGATATGACAGGATGCCCTGTCTGCATGGCCTGGAATGCCATTGATCCTTCTGCACCCCTGATCTCCCCCACAATTATGTAATTGGGCCTTGACCTTAGGGCGGTCCTCAGCAGATCGAAAAGGCTAACCCTGCTGTCGGCTGCTCCCCGTTCTCTCGTAACAAGCTGCTGCCAGGCTTCCTGCGGTGCCCGTATTTCTGGCGTATCCTCGGCGCTGAACACCTTGAGTTCCGGCCTTATGAATGGTATTATTGCATTGACCACCGTGGTCTTCCCACTTGCGGTTTCACCACAGACAAATACACTCTGCCCATATTCCAAGGCCAACCACACATACGCGGCTTCTTCTGCACTGAGTGTGTTGTACTGCACCAGCTGCACAATGCTTATGGGCACGTCGGAGAATTTCCTTATTGTGAAGCTTGGCCCTCTCGCCGATACGTCCATGCTGTATACCACCGATAGTCTGGACCCATCCGGGAGTGTCGCATCAACAATAGGCACCTTGTCGCTCACCGGCCTCCCCACCCTTTCGCTTATCCTCTTTGCAAAGAGCATAAGCCTGTTATTGTCGCCGAATGAGATTGTTGTCGTTATGGAACCGAAGATCTTGTGAACTATGTAAACGCCATCAGCGCCTATACAGCTGATATCCTCTATGTGTGAATCCCTTATGAGTGGTTCGATAGGACCAAGGCCTATGACCTCCCTCTTGATATTGTAGAGAAGCTTTTCGTAGAGCCCTTTCACAACCGTTACTGAATTGCCCTTTGCCTTGTTCGCTGCCCCCACACTGACGATCCGGGAATATATCTTGTCAATATTAGCCTCAAGTACGTCCGCGCTCTCGGGCGGAGGGTAATCAGCAGCGTGTTCAAGGATGATTGCCATCACTTTCTCCATTATATCCTGCTCTTCTGGAGTGAGATTGGGCTCTATTGGCTTGTAAAGGATAGCATTCTTTTCCTTGACCGCATGTATGAAAATTGGGTCACCAACGGGATAAATAATGTCCAGTGAAGCCCTGCCTCTCAGCTTGTTGTCCGGCACTGGAACGAACTCAGGAGTTCTACCGGTGGCTCTCCTGTAGTTGAGGATATATTCGGCCAGATGAGGATTCCTGTTAAGGGCATCCTGGATAGTATCCGATGTGATCTCTTCCGCCATATATCTTCACTCCATAGATTTAATCATGATACACTTGATATTTCCACAACGAGTCCACGTTTAGGCTCGATCCTGAAGGGTATGGACTGCTGGAAATTCTTCATGGCCATGGGAAACTTCATCAGGTCGATGTAGTGCTTCCTCTCTCCGGCCAGATCCTTGGATCGCATATGGATGATTGTCGTTGAAAGCTGGTTGACCTTGCTCATCGCCTTTGCATCCAGCTCGTCCGGGTTCATTGTGATTATTACTATCCTCCCTTCTGAAAACTTCCTCAGGCGCTCAAGGAATGATGAAATGTCGAAATCCTTGAACATAGCAGGGGAAAGGGAGTCTATTATCAGGACCTGCTTCTCCTTTACCTTGTCAAGGCTCAGGAGATCATCAAGGTCCGCCCTCTTGTTCTTTCTGAGAATGAACACGGAAGTTATAAAAGACACCTTGTCTGAAAGAATCTCGTTGAACATGCCGTAGCCCAGGGTTTCCGCCTCCGATATGAATTCCCGTACCGGAAACTGCGACGATACATAGCAGATGTTGGATCCATTCTTTATGACACCGTATGCAAGCCTTATGGAAAGGAGGGTTTTTCCCTCTCCGCTCGCCCCGAGTATTGTGACTATCTGGCCAACGTACAGGCCGCCGCCCATTCTCCTGTCAAGTTCGTCCCCTTCTATCTTGAAACTCAGATACATTGAATCATCCTACCTGGAATTCCATGGTCTTTGAAAGACCATTGTTCAGTGTTACCACAATTGAATAGTATCCTGCAGAAAGGGTGATGTTTGCCACTATCTCACCGACCTGCCCCGGAAGCAGCTGGCCGGAATTACCCGGTGAAATGTATGTCACCAGATCGCCCGAAAGCAGAGTTCCGTTTATCACCGCTGAAATCGACCCGTTCGTGAAGAAAAACGCATTGGTTCCCGTATTCTTAACATAGAAAACATACCCATTGTGGTATGGTATGTTTGACGGATCATTTATTATCTCAAAGTCGGACTGGATCATGGACGACAGTCCCTGGGATGACTTGCTCATGCTCTGCGTCACATGCAGAGTCTGTCCTCCGAGCACGCCGACAACCGAAGCCGCTATCACCATAGTGGCTATGAAGAATATCATTTCCGATGCAGCTGCTGAAGCCATTATGCATCAACCTCCTTGAATATCTCATATCCGGTGTTGAAGATCAGCTCGACTGACTTCAGGCCGGAAGTAGCTGAATGAAAAGTAATGCTACCGTTCCCCAGCGGGAAAAGATAGTTCGACGATGGCGTAAAGTTCGTCATCGTACCATTTACCAGTAAGCTGGAAATATCCAGATTAAGTGTTACGCTTCCTGTATTTGTCATGTTTATCGTTACATTATATGTGGATCCCGGTACAACGTAGTATCCGGTTATGTTAACCTTCGAATTTATCAGGTCATAATTTTCCTGGTTCATCTTATTCTGTGCCGAACTGACCTGTGAGTTGCTCTGCACAAATTCACCATATACCATACCAAAAAAAATAAGGGAGGAACTGAGCAAAATTGCCACAGCTGCTACGTAACTAAATCCCATATAGTTCGTCGACCCCTTTCTTCAGCATCCTGAAATCCCTTTCGAGAGATTCTATCATGTCCCTGGTTATCTCCTCGCCATTCAGCTTCTCGATGAAAAGCATGTTGATGATGTGGTCCTGTATTGTTGGCTTCACCTTGTATTCCTGAGGCGGGGCTATGATGCCGGTCATCTTGATGTACTTGAACATGTCCTGCTTCACGTCAGAGGAAATCCAACCGATGCTCTCGTAATAGTCGAGAACGTCCATGGAATTCTCCTGTCCGTAATTGTCAAGCAGGAATTCGAGCCATCTCATGGCCACCATCATTGATATGATGTCGTCACCGATTCTCTCTACTTTGGGAGTCCTCATTCTCTTCCACGGTTCCTTGTTAGGCTTCCGTTCAACATCCGCGGGATCGCCTCCAGATTCCGGTGCCTTGCCGAGCGATCTGGAAAGAGCATTCTCCATGCTGCTCAATTCCTTGAATATTGCGTCTACCTTCCCAAGGAGACTGCCCTCCTTGCTCTGTGCATATTTCGATTTCAGGTTGTCAAATAGCGAATCGATCTCAGTCTTGCCGAATTTAGCGTCTGATGTCAGGATTTTCTGTCTCAGTTCTTCCAGGACGAAATGCGGAATGGATTTGTCCGCAGTATCTATCTTTGTCTGCAGGTACCCTTTTAGTGCATCATTGATCATTTGAATCCTCCCGATCCATTTCTGAAATTATGGCGTCCAGGTTCGGAGTTCCGTAGAGTTCGCCCAAATCAGATATTGCCGACGTGATTTTCCTGTTCATGTCTTCCATCTCTTCCCTCATTTTATCTGTGATTGCCTTTATCTCCTCGGGTGTAGTATCCATGAAGGGATTAAAGTCTTTCGAGACCATCTCGTACAACGAGACGACCAGTTTGACGTTTTCCTTCATGGCCTCCAGCTCGGTTCGAATTTCCCCGATGTTCCTTTTGAGTCCATCGGTTGTTGTATTGAGCTTTCCCAGATCATTTTCAAGCGAAGAGATCCTCTGATTCACGCTCTCCACGAATTTGTCGTTTTCCGATTGTGCCTGGGCTCCCGCATCCATTCCCGGGATTTGCTGGGGTTGGTTCTTGTATATTGTTTCGTTAGCTGCTGTGGTCTCCTTTTTTCCCCT
>JAJYUG010000058.1 GCA_021792655.1 Thermoplasmata archaeon
TATGGTGTCAAAGGCGTGGAGGTCGAAACTGTCCTCAGGATTCAGGACGGCTCCTGTACCGCCCTCGGCAGAGACGGAATGCGATCTCAGCGGATACAGCTTTGATACGATCCCAACGGATATGTTCTTATCGTATTCTGCTGCGGATATGGCGGCCCTGAGCCCAGCCATTCCTCCGCCAATGATTATTACATCCTCCTTTATGATCTCCAAGATAAATACCCGTAAAAGACATCGCCTGAACCGGCTTTAAGGATACGCTTCATATATACGGTCTCAATTACACGGCACGCAGCTTAACGGGGAATCTGATCGCTGAGTTTCATTCCGGCATTTTATGGTCAGTGTTTGCCAGACCTGACCTCTCCCCCACGCGATAGAGACAGCATTGCAGCGATTGAAAGAATCACAATTGCAACGATCAGTGAGGCGTGAATTCCAGACATGAACGAAGCGGAAACGCTTCCTAACGAGTTGAGAACGCCTGCAAAAACTTCGAAAGCAACGTACCTTGGAACGCTGATGCTCGCGATTGAAATTGCTATGACAAAACTGCCCAGCATTCCTATGTTTGCCATTGTCCTCAGGAATCCGGAAGACAGCCCATAAAGTTCCCTGGGGGAATTTGCCATCACTGCGCTGTTGTTTGCCGGGTAGAACATTGAAGAACCTGTCCCGGTAAGAAACGATCCAACCAGAACGACGTAAAGGGATGATACAATCGTAAGCGTCAGGTAAACCACTATAGCCGCAGCCATTATTGCAATACCCAATGTGGCAGGTATCCTGGAACCGATGCGATCAGTAAGCTTACCAAAATACGGGCCAAGAATGCTCCCCACAACATAACCCGGAAGCAGGAGGAGTGAACTGTAGAGGGGGGAGAGCCCCCTTATCCCCTGCAGATACATTATTATAATGAACACAACCGCCAGGAAGCCCAGGCTCTGGAAGAATGAAGCCATGATGGAGAAGCTAAGTATGCGTATCCTGAAAATTTTTAGTGGAAGCAGCGGATTGGCTACGATCCTCTCGACCATAACAAAGGTTACAATAACAATCAAGCCGATTATGATCAGAAGCTCATTGAAAGCGTCAACTCCGCTGGAGGTGATGTCAACTGCAGCATACGATATGAAGGAAAGGGAAAGCGCAAGCATCACAATTCCGGGAATGTCGAGACTGGTTTTAACCCTCTTTCCCGCCCTGATATTCTGTATAGCGAAAAGAAGGGCAAAAATCCCTATGGGTACGTTGATATAGAAAATGTAACGCCATCCGATGAATGTGGTTATGAGTCCTCCGAATACTATTCCCAGCATTGCACCGGCGTTATAACCAACGGAGGTATATCCAAATACACGTCCCCTCCTGTTTGGTGGAAAATTGTCCGCAACTATCGCGCCGCTGTTTGACTGAATCATGGCAGCCCCTGATGCCTGGACTCCCCTGAAGATTATGAGGCTTAGTATTGTTGGTGCCGCACCGCACAGGGCGGACCCAAGCGTGAAGAGTCCTATGCCAGCATTGAAAATTCTCTTTCTTGAAAGTATGTCACCAAGTCGTCCCAGTTGGGTAGTTCCAACCGCGATAACCAGCAGATAAATCATTATTATCCATATGGACGAGGAAAGCGTTGCTCCAAGCTGGACTGTTATAGTGGGCAGTGCTAGTATAACAATGGTTGAATCCACTGCCCCCATGAGCACTGCGATCATAAGCGCAATGATGAGTCTGCTCTCGCTTTCCACAATCCCACATTTATTTTTTGTATTACTAGTTTAGTTGCAATTTTCTCAAATTCCGCCAGCAAGGCCGATGATTCTCCTTAACCGGATAACTTTATACACGCTTTCAATATTTACAATTATGGCTGACCTGAGGGGAAAGGTTGCACTGGTGAGCGCTTCGAGTTCGGGTATTGGCAGGTCCACTGCAAAGGTCCTTGCCGCCAACGGATGCTCGGTGCACATATTCTCGAGCAACAAGGATAAAATCAGCAAGGCTGCAGACTACATAGGATCATCGTCAGGAAAGAAGGTGAATTACAGCGTCGGAAGCCTGGCTGTTCCATCGGATGTCCGAAGGATAATGGATGAGGCAAAAGTGAAGACGGGAAATATTGACTGCCTTATAATGAACTACGGCGATCCAAAGGTTGCACCATTCCTGGAAATAAGTGAAGAAGACTGGGACTTCAGCATAAACATGATACTGAGAAGCACCATAACGATGGTCAGAGGGGTTTTGCCATACATGCTTGAACACGGAGGTAGGGTGGTTTTCATAACATCAATGACTACCAAGCAGCCACTGCAAAATTTCTCGATCTCAGCCTCGTTGAGATCAGCTGTTGTCAGCCTTTCCAAGGTCCTGTCCATGGAGTACGCTTCAAGAGGTATAACATTCAATAGCATCTCACAGGGTTATTTCCAGACCCCCAGGCTTGAGAGCATAGCGGAGAAAAATTCCAAAAGCCTCGGCATCACAGTTGATGAAGCTTACCAGAAAATCAGGAACGAGATTCCGGCCGGCAGATTCGGGGACCCGGAAGAGATCGGTCACCTGGTTTCCTTCCTTTGCTCCTCCGACGCAGCTTACATAAATGGCGCGAATATACAGATAGATGGTGGTGCAATCAGGTTTCCTTTCTGATTTGTCGGAGATATCTGGAGCGAATTTTCACAAAGCTGGAAAAGGTTATTTGAAAGGCTTTGATATCGACTGCGAAGGGAACCGGTTCCATGGGCAAAAACGTTCTGGCTGCATCATGCCGACCTGTTGAAACGTATTCCCTTACCGAGTTTGTTTAGTTTGCTGCGTTCATTCCCCTACAAGAAACGGAGCTATTGCGCAGTCTAGCAAAACAATTAGTCCAAGAGTCCTGATGTCCATTGCGCTCTTTCCCATCTCAACCATCCTTACCTTTGCCGCGGCAGGATATGTCCTAAATACCGCATGGCATCTTTAAAGATTGAGGACATTCCTCATGACTTATCAAATGAAGCAAGGTCCCACTTGCTTATTGCTTCCCTAATCCACCGCAAAACCCTTTTTTCTACAAACACACCTCCGCTTGGAATAGAGAGGGAAAAGCTAATTATGCCATCTATTTTTTCAACCCTTTTCTTTAAAAGTTCCACATCCCTGAGGGATTCAGCAAAACCCAACAGATGTGCGCCCAGAGGTTCATTCATGTACCAAACCGGGTCCAGATTCAAATTCATTAGCTGCTTAAGCACCTCTGGTGTTTCATATATTGCTAAAGAACCATAGAATATCTGGCCTTTAGCCTTCGTGAAATCAGGGATATAAACTGGATATAGCTGTTTTTCTGACAACATGCTATCTATATGTTTTCGTACAGTTTTTCTTGATAAATGCGTCATTCTTGAGACCTTAGCGACAGACATTCTGGGGTTGGAAGATATATGTTCCATGATCTTCCAGTCAATTCTGGAAAATCTTGAACTGGAGAGATTTGGCGGCAGAAGCGAAACTGGTGTAAAGGCTGTGATGGCACTTACTTCCATAATCTCTGATAATTTAACTAGTGTTCTGTGCTTCGCTTTATCAGATTTGCAGAATACAGTAACTATTGTGTCATTCTCGTGGTCAATCCATGCGAAAACAACGTCACTGGCCTTGGATATTTCCGGTAATTTAGAGAAGGCGTTCTCAACATTTTTGAATACAAATGTGTGTGGATATCTATCGAAAATCATTGGAGACGGTATCAAATAAACTCCCTGTAGAAAGCCGGATTCATACATATTCAATATCTTACTGCGAACTGACACTCCGGACATTTTTACTTTGGACCCTATTTTTTCAAAGGATTCTAAAGGACTCCGAATTAACTCGGAGATTATGGCGAAGTCATTACGATCCATATAGGCACAAGCATTGTTCAATATAAAGGGTCATCGTGCTTCATTGTGATCATAATGGGCGGATCCAAATGATCTTATACGTTCGCAGTCCCTGGTCTATATGCATTTGCGATCGATTTAAGTTAACGTTGATTAACTATGATATGGGTTCAGATTCATACTTTCGTTAAACTACTGACAAAAAAATTGTGGAACTAGTATTTAAAGAGTATCAATTTTTAATTGGTGGCTAACGTAGGTTATTATGGCATTCCAGGCTCGAAGCGTTAAGTGTCTTGAAGTTTAGTTTGAGGCACCAGAAGGCGTTGACAAATAATTGAACATCAAAGAAGTTACGCAGGCGGTCAATATGACAAGAGCTACGCGACAAAGGTTACTGTAATTCTAGGCTCTCTAATGCTCCTAACAGGTTACATTGAGGCCATGTTAACTCCTTCGCTACTCTCAATGTCAAAGGATTTTGGCGTAACTTATTCGGAAATCGCCCTGGTCCTCTCCCTATACGTCGTTGGCGGCGTAGCCATGACTCCTGTTTTTGGCAAGCTTGGAGATCTGTATGGTAAGAAGAAGATAATTTCCGTTGTTCTTGTCATATATACCATTGCAGCCATATCCGCCAGTCTTTCTGCCAACTTCAGCATGTTGTTGCTGTCAAGAGCTTTTCAGGGAAGCGGACTTGCAATATTTCCCTTGGGTTCTGCCCTGGCTCGAGAGGAATTTCCTAAGGAATTAATTCCAAAAGTGCAGGCCATTTTTGGATCTTTATTCGGTGCAAGTTTTGCAATCGGTCTCCCCATTGGGTCTTATGTGTCCAATAGTTTGGGATGGAGGTTCACGTATTTCACCGCTATCCCCCTTTTGATCGTCGCAGTGATTTTCGCTATTTTTATTATAAGAGAATCCAGGTATAAGAGACCAAACGCGTCAATTGACTATATAGGTGCCGTGCTCCTTTCTGCACTTTTAGGCATGTTTGTTCTTTTTATTTCTGAAGGCTCATCATGGGGATGGCCAACATTGAGCAGCATGGCAACATTGTTTACAGGCCTGATAACCACGTCAAACCTTACTTCACTGTTAATAGTTCTTATCATTATACTATTCCCTCCACTGGTAACCTATGAAAAACGCCAATTAAGGAATGGATTGGAACCAATCTTAAGCTTTAAGCTCCTGTCCAATAGAAATGTAATCTTGGCCTACGCTATTGGTTTAATCGCTGAGTTTGGTCTTTTCCTTGCTACGATTACACTTACATATCGTCTGGAATATCCAGCTCCTGCTGGTTTTGGCAAGGACATTTTTGCTGCCGGTCTTACTGTCACTCCTTTTGCGATCGGTTCGGTGTTTGGTGGAGTTTTAGCTTCTGTATTGATTAATAAGACAGGCGCAAGGAGAATGACATTGGCTGGAACAATTGTAGCAGCTTCAGGCTTTCTTCTGGAGGCCATGATTCCAGAATACACACTCTTATGGGTCTATAGCATAGTCTGTGGCATTGGAATTGTTATGGTGCTTGGCACTCTCTCTAACTTTGTTATATTTTCTGTGGACCCCAAGGACATGGGAATGGCAACTGGCATGCAAGGCACTTTCTATGATGTAGGTTCAAGCCTTGGCTCTCCCGTTGCAGCAGCAGTTCTTACGACTTTCACGACCACTTATGTTATTGGATCATTTTCTTTCAAATTAGCATCGCATGCCGCATTTGTTTACGTGTTTGTGCTGGCAGCAATTGCATTGCTGATTGGTGGAATCCTTGTATTTTTAACCAGAGAAGTGCTTATTAGAAAGAAACCGGTAGGTGTTAGAAATAAGGAATGATAGCATGAAAACAACAGAAACGCTTGAAAGCGAAGAATCTAAAGTTATCGTGAAGATTCGAAATGTAATCTTTCTGCTTCTTGGCCTTTTGGTAACACAATTCTGGCTTGGAATGACAATTAATCTAGAGATAAACATGCCGGTGAAGTATCTTGGGGCAGTTCAATCGCTAATATATTTTGGAAGTCACTATATGTTCATCTTGGCACACATTTCCGTGGGAATTGCCATTCTGCTCACATCACTGACATTTCTTATCCTCGGCTTTAGAACTCAACTGCTGTCATTAAGAATATGTGCGATCGTCATTCTTGCTGGAGTGATAGGTGCAATAACTAATGGAATTTTATTCTTAATGTCGGGGCAATTCTTCGGTTGGTCCATAGGAATGGCAATGAGTGCTGTCAGCGCTTTGGTAGCTTCAGCAATCAGTCTATATTTTGTGGGTGAGAACATCATAAGGGAATAGATACAGGAATAAAAGCCAACACATAGTATGGCATGTTTTCATGTCTCGAAATGGGCCGGTCAGGAATTGATTAATGTTTTAAGTGAATATGAATAAAATATAGATAGCAGTCTGGGTCTGCAGAGGCATTTCATGCAATAATAGGATATTATTGTAATTTATACTGTATTACAAAATAGTATACCAAAATCTAAAATATTCGTAATTTATTCTATAGTATGAAGATGTATACCACAGTTTCTGCGAAGATCTCAGAAGAAGAAAGGGAAGAATTGAAGAAACTAGGATTAAATCCTACAGTAATCATTAGAAAAGCGGTGCAGGACGAAATCAGGAAAGCAAGGAATAAAATCCTAATTGAGAAAATGAAAAGAGTGAAACCTATTATATCAA
>JAJYUG010000059.1 GCA_021792655.1 Thermoplasmata archaeon
GGATTTGTCAAGAAGCACAGTGCAATAAACAATGATTTCATAGACAGGTTTGCCAGAGGAGACATTTCCGTTAGCGAGTTCAGGAGGTTCTCCGAGGAGTTCTATCATTTTACGCGGGAATGGGTTTCAATCCTCTCTGTTCTGCTGGTAAATACTCCGGATGAGAATGATGCGAAGAATCTGACGACAATCCTTGTTTCTGAACTTGGTGACATGGACCCAACGAAGAGGCATGAGCTACTTTACAGGAAATATCTCAGGAGCATTGGAATGGAGCCAAAGGACCTTGTGAGGAAGAACCAGGTGAAGACGACAAAGGCATGGCTGGATGGCATGAGAACATACTTTGCAAGCGACCAGTTCGAGGCTCTGGGAGCTGAGTTCGGGCTGGAGAACATGGCAATCCCCATGTGGGACAAAATTCTTGCTGGCTTCAAGGTATGGGTAAAGAAGCACCCCGAATACGCGGGGATGGACATAGAATACTTCACGTTCCACAGGGAACTGGAGGAGCACCACGAGGAGGCCATGGAGGACGTTCTCGGAGGGCACAAGGATGATCCTGTGGCCCAGAAGAAATTCAGGCTGGGCGCAGATGGCATATTGAAACTTGAAGAAAAATTCTGGCTGGGGCTTGCAGACAAGAACAATTGAATCCCCTTCTTTTCATTTTCGGCATGTTTTAATCTTCTTCCACGATTGAGTGGACATGATGCACAGAAGAGAGAATGACACTATTATTCTCAAAGTGGAGGATGGCGAAGATGTCCTAGAGACACTTGGCAGGATCGCTGAGTTCTATCGTGTCGAATCTGGCACGATTCAGTGGGGTATAGGCATGCTTCATGACATTGAAATAGGATACTTTAACGGTAAGGAATACGAGAAGAAGAAATATGATGAATCCGCTGAAATAGTTTCATTCCATGGATCAATTGCCGCAAATGATCCACGTTTCCACATTCACACATCCTTTGCTGGCCGCGACCACGCTGTTCACGGAGGCCACCTTTTTTCAGCCAAAGTGGGTCCACTTCTTGAAGTGGAAATTCACGTTGTTAACACCATAAGGATAAGCAGGGAGATTAACAAGAAAAGCGGACTGAAGGAAATTTCCATCCAGTAAAATCACATAAGGCTTTTGATCAATTCCCTGACCTCATCACTGTCCTCCTTGAGATCAGACATTATGGACGGGAGTTCTTCGATTGTCACACCAAAATCAGCCAGCTTCTGGCTGAACCCAAGGTTCTTGATAAAATACTCCACCATGTCTGCTGAGAGCATGGCAGTCTCCGGGGATTCCCGGCCAGTACCCCTGAGTTCCATCGATATAAGGGATAGCTCTCTCCATCTCTTTTTCGCATAATATCTCATGACTGTGGGGAGGGTTATGCATGAAGTGATTCCATGTGGAATGTTGTACTTTGCGCCAAGGATTTTCCCGATACGGTGGCTCAGTCCCATTGAAGCATCATAGACGTCAAAATACGAATACCACGCGGCTAGCTGGCACTCCAGGAAATTAACCTCGCTCTTTCCTGTGAGGTTCTTGAAAAGTTTCTGTATAGCCAAAAGGGCGAAGGTTGTGCCAATCTCACCAATGCCATCTGAAATCAGCGTCTCCACTGCGTGATCTAGCGCCCTTACGCCTGAGGATCTCCACAACCATTCAGGAGTCTCCTCCGGACCTGTGGGATCGAGAATGACATATTGCGGTGTGAGGCTTCTGTCCCTTATCCCCTTTTTCATATGTTCCTCAGTGTATCCGGCAATGTGGGAAAACTCTGATGCAGAAAGTGTTGTTGGGATAGCAATGTGCACAAGGTTCTTCTTCTTTGACAGGTACTTTGCTGCCTTGGCGGAATCTATCACGCTTCCACCGCCGACAGAAATAATGACGTCCGCCTTGGTTTTCCTTATGAGATCAACGACCTCATTGATCCTGTCCAGGGGTGCATGCTGTGTGATGCCGTTGTATTCAGCTTTCTTTACGTTTATTTTTTTCAAAATTGAGGAGTAGAATCTCGTTTTCGAGACCGATGCTGACGTGACTATGACAGCACTGGATCCATGGGATTCCTTGACATAATCTCCAATCCGGAAAATACTGTCCTTCCCGTACGATACTGACCGGAACGGGAGATAGTTGTAGTTGTGTATCATTGATACCAGGACTTCATGTAGTTTTTATCTTCCATGCTCTCTGCTTCAGGTGTGAGCATCAGCGGGTCGTATGCTTCAACCATCACCGCCACTTCATCAGTGGATTCCGTTCCGATCGCTTTCTCCACAGACCCGGGCTGCGGGCCATGTACCAGTCCTCTCACGTGCAGCGTAAGGGAACCAGGGCTTATGCCTTTCCTGCTCATGAAATTCCCTGTAGAGTAGAAGAGGACCTCGTCTGTGTCAATGTTGCTATGGTAATACGATATGGGGATTGCCCGCGGATGAAAGTCAAATTTCCTTGGCAGGAACGTACCGACCATGAATGACTTTCCGCTGAAGGTCTCGTGAACCGGTGGAGGTTGGTGCAGCTTTCCGACGATGGGGGCCATAAGACTGACGTTTATGGCATAGGGATAAAGATATCCATCCCATCCGACAACGTCAAGGGGATCGATATCCCGCTTCTCCACAAGATAGTGATCGCCGTAGTCCACCCACACTTCATAATCTCCCGGCTTGAGGGAAGTAGCCTGCAGCCTTGGAACCCTGATATCCCTGTCATAATATGGAGCCCCTTCCCTGATCTGCCCATAAACGTTCAGGTATCTGGAGGGCATGCCAATCCTGTCCACGGATTCAAGGAAGAATGACTCAAAATCGCTGCTGGTGTCAAGCCTGTACGTTGTGCCCTTCGGTACGTAGAGGTAGTCGCCTCTGGACACATCCAGCGTGCCCAGCGTGGAGTGAAGTGTGGCTATACCGGAATGAATAAAGAAAAGCTGATCACTGAGGGCATTCCTGAAAAGCTTCTTTCCGTTAGAAACGGGCTTAAGTACGCCCATCGAAATGCTGCTGTTGAACAACAGGTATGTCCTTCCTTCGATAAAGTCTCCCGATCTCTGCCGTTTCTGTGTCTCCACATGGCGATGGGAGTACTCTCCGCTTCCCTTGACCGGATAATGCTTTTCTTTGCGCTCAACGGACTTCACCCTGGTTGGCTCTGACAGATGGTAAAGCAGCGAATAGGGACCATCGAAGCTCTCCGCTCCAAATAACTCTTCCCTCAGCAACTTGTCTTTGTTTGTGTAGGTGTGCCTGCTTTCCGGCATCTCTCCCTGTTTCACGTAATATACCATTTTCATTACCTCCTAGATTAGAGTGTTATCAAGATTACCTATCATGTCTGATGACAATATTACCCTATCGCCACGCTTCAGCCATGGGTGATCCTGTGACTCAAGGATACACCCAGTGCCCACCGTCCCGGTCATTATGACATCGCCTGCCCTTATCCATGATTCCATTGATGCCCATTCAATAAGTTTCTCTATGTCCCAGTAAATGCTGTTCAGGTTACCTGAAGAATAAACAATGCCGTTAACCGTAGCCTTCATATCAAGGTCAATTTTTCCCTCGGTATTGCGGTGACTGAGAACCTCGTCCTTGGTAACCAGCACAGGTCCGATGCTGGTGGCAAAATCCTTGCCCTTTGACGGGCCAAGTCCAACCTTCATCTCCTCCCTCTGCATGTCCCGGGCACTCCAGTCGTTTGCAAGGGTTATGCCAAGAATATGATCCCATGCCCTTTCGGCGGGGATGTTTCTGCCGTCCCTTGAGATCACAATGGCAATTTCCAGTTCATAATCCATTTCCTTTGTATAGGCGGGGATAGGCACGTCACTTCCTGCAGGATAAAGGTTTGACGTGTTTGAAAAGTAGAACACCGGATACCTGTACCATTCCGGTATCATATCCAGCCCGCGTTTCCTGCGTGCGTTCTTTACGTGGGTTTCAAAGGCGTAAAAATCGCGGATTGATCTTACCTCCGGGACGGGAATAAGCTTATTCATCTCCTTGAATCTTCCTATGGGTTGCTGATCAAGGGTGAGCGTACCTGCAGTTTCTGCTATCTGGCTTATCTGATCATAGAATGAAAGTTCTAAGGCCGCGTCGTCTACGCCTACGGCTCTGGAAATGGAATAGGCGTTCTCTCCCCTCACAGCCACGGTCAATGGTTTGCCGTCCTGAAGGATTCTGGCTATTTTCATGGCTTAGAGATTTCCTCTTTTTGCCTGTTCCAGTTCAATTGACCGGAATAGTGCCTTGAAATTTCCGTTTCCGAAGGAAATTGCCCCTTTTCTCTGTATGATTTCATAGAAGAAAGTCGGTCGGTCGCCCATGGGCTTTGTGAAGATCTGCAGCAGGTATCCCTTGTCATCCCTGTCTACAAGAATGCGGAGCTTCTTCAGTTTCTCCACGTCCTCGCTTATGCTCCCTACTCTGTCCTTCAGGTCATCATAATAGGAGTCGGGGGTATAGAGAAATTCAATTCCCCTGCTCTTCAGGTCAGAAACGGTCTTTATGATGTCATCTGTCTCAAGGGCCATATGCTGCACTCCTGGTGAGTTATAATAGTCCAGGTATTCCTGTATCTGTGATTTCTTCAGTCCGTAGGCAGGCTCATTGATCGGGAATATTATCCTCCTGTTGTTGTACTCTACCACTTTCGATCTGAGGGCTGAATATTCCGTGCTTATATCCTTGTCGTCAAAGCTTATGAGCTGCCGGAATCCGAAGCCGTCTATGTAATATTTTACCCAGTTATCCATGTTCTTCTCCTCAACATTTCCAACAACATGGTCTATCCTCTTGATTCCAACCGGCGTTGAATCTCCATCAACCTCCTGGAAGTCCGGTGGAAGAGTGTCGTCATAATCGGAATAGTCATTGATGGTGTGCATGGTTTCCCCGTAGGTCGGTGCAACCGATCTCCTCAGTTTTCCGGAAGGCGTCTTCACGGTCTCTATCTTTCCCATCTTTACAACGCCACGCCTGGAGACCTCGCTGGCAGTATCATCAATGTTGTCTACGCGGAATGATATGTCCTTGACTCCATCCCCATGCTTCCTTACGTGCTCAGCAATTGGAGAGTTCTGGTTTAGGAAGCTGGTCAGCTTAAGTTTCATTGAACCCTGCCCCATCAGGTAAGATACACGATCCCTTACGCCCGTTTCAGGTCCGGCGTATCCGAGCATCTTGAAACCCATGGCGGTCCTGTGAAAAAAGGCCCACTGTTTGGCTGATCCAACGTAAAATTCCACGCTGTCTATTGAGTCAAGAATCTTCTCGGATGTCATAATTACACATGAAGGGCGGAATTAAAAGGTTTATCATTGCTATAAATTAGCGCGGTAAATGGTGATCTAAATACCACAGACCAAGCTCTCTTACAACATTGTCAGGAAGCGGCTTCTCACCAAACCGCTTAATCCAAGTAATGTATTTATCCATCCAGCGGTTATGTTTGCATGAATTTTGAAACCACCATGACCGGGAGCTTCTACAGGAGCAAACCTGTGATCGAACTGCTGGCTAAATCCCCTACAGGGGAAATTGGCAGCGAATATGAGAAAGTGGCTATTGATGCCGAGCGCACTGCAGTCAGGGATCAGCTACATCCAGATGGATATGGTCATGGGCTGGACTGGGTAAGCAATGGTGAACAGAGGAAGGCTGGTTACACAACCTATCTTCCAAATCGTTTCTCGGGCTTCTCCCGGACGAGAAAGGTAGCCCAGAATTTCGGGAAGGACTTTATAGCCGAGTTGATAGAGGCTTCTCCGGGGATTGCTTCCATGCTGGGAGATTCTCCCGCCTTCAGGCTTCCTGAAATCGAGTCGCCCCTTCATTATACGGGAGAAAAGCTCGCGAGGTCTGAGGCAGAAGACGCCGCAAGGATAGCAAAGGAGGAAAAAGCCAAGCGAATCTTCATTCCTTCGCCGTCACCTGGAGTGATAACGGTGTTCTACCCTCCTGGAAAGGCGTATAGGAACCATGAGGAATATCTGGATTCCGTTGCAAAGGAAATCAGCAAAGAATACAGGGCAATACTTTCTGTTAGTAATGTTGATCTCCAGATTGATGCCCCCGATCTTGCAATGGCTGCAAGCCTGGGTGTTGATTGGGGAGTTGACTTCTATGATGCCCTCCCGCTCCACGTTAATGCCATAAACAGGGCAATTGAAGGGTTGCCACGGGACAGGATCAGGGTACACTACTGCTATGGGAACTATGTGGCTTCGCACATGTCCGATCCTCCGTACGAGAAAGTTCTGCCTGAGATCACAAGACTTAAGGTTGGAACGCTGGTAGGGGAGATGGCAAACGGAAGACATCAGGGAGATCCAAT
>JAJYUG010000060.1 GCA_021792655.1 Thermoplasmata archaeon
AGATTAGGAACCACCTTTTCGTCCGTTATTTAATCTCGTATCTCGATTATGCAAAAAGTATTTCAGTGTAAAAGGTTAAAAGCAATACTTCAATTAACTTTCCGTTCCGTTAATTAGTAAGTGTGATTCATGATCACCTATGACGACGCGGAACTATAATTCACCAGTCCCATGGGCTTCGGATGCAGCATATGGTGCGCCACCTTGCAGTGAACATCCGATCAGAGGATGGTTGAAAATTCCCCAGCGGGTCAGTGAGTTATGAAATGTGATTAACGTCCGTTAAGCTGGGGTAAAGTTCAAAACTGATTACTATGGAAAACCAGATAAGAATTCTGAAGGTACAGAGCGATGACCTGGAGAACGTTGTCAATACCGTTAAGAGATATATCAACACGTACGAGACACAGGTCAGCCCCATGGCGATCAGATTCCTGTTCTTTTACAGTGACAATCCTGACTTTGCGACGCAGTTTGACGAACTGAGGAAGGAACTTGTACCCATTGGATACATACCTTTCGTACAGCAGGACGGGGAGAATTTTGTAGAAGTATCCCGCCGACCCCCAGTGAGGTACAGGGAAAACTGGGTCAACATAGTAATGCTGGTTCTTACGCTGGCATCCACCATTTACGTTGGATCGCAACTTTCGGCAGACTTTGTTTCCCCAGGGCCGAATGCAGAGTACATAAGCCTGCTCTATGGCTTTGTTTTCTTTTCCCTGCCACTGATGCTCATACTGGGGATTCATGAACTCGGTCATTACATCGTAGCCAAGAGATTCGCGGTGAAGGCATCTCTGCCTTTTTTCATACCGTTCCCCATCGGCCTGGGCACATTCGGGGCATTCATCTCGCTCCGCGATCCCATCCCAAACCGGAAGGCAATGGCAGAGATAGGCGCAGCCGGACCCATTTTCGGTTTCCTTACTGCCCTACCTTTACTCTTTGTTGCGAACTATCTGAAGGGTATTTACGCGCCTGTTGAGAACACCTTCCCTTATCTCATCCATCTGCCGATAATATACAACCTCTTCGGACTCACCGCATCGTCCATAACTCCCGTATTTCCAATGGTTTTTGCCGTTTGGGTAGGAATGTTCGCTACAGCAATGAACCTTCTTCCCGTTGGACAGCTTGATGGCGGTCACGTCGTCAGGGGACTTCTTGGCCGAAGGTCCTCATTTATAGGGTACGCCTTCGTGATCTTCCTCATAATAATAGGGACGTTCTATACTGGATGGTGGATTCTTGCAATATTCGTGATATTCGTTGGCATAAACCATCCTCCTGCACTGGACGATTATTCAAAACTTTCCAGGAGGGACGTTGCAATAGGCATATTCGCACTTGTAATGTTTGTTCTGACATTCACCATAATACCGCTTTCACAGGCACCGTAGTAGTTATACCATCAACGCCTGAATGACTGGAATATTTTTTATCCTCCTAACCCGTTATCATATCCATGAAAGCAATGGCAATATTACCCGCATTCCTGCCCATAGATGACATAAAGGCAAGTACAGGTCAGATACTTCCGGATCTGGATGTCCGGACGGATGCGGATTTCGACAGGAGCGAAGCGGATGTCCTGGTGGTGACAACATTCACCAGGGTTGACAGTGAATTGCTTGGAAAATTCCCCTCACTGAAATTCCTGCAGGTTGCGAGCACCGGATACGATAACGTGGACCTGGACGCAGTCAGGGACAGGGGAGTTATGCTGAGCAATATCCCTGTGGCAAACAAGGAAAGCGTTGCAGAGCACGTCATTGCCATGGCTCTGTCCCTGCTGAAGGACATGAGGTTTCTTGACAACGAACTCCGCAACGGTAACTGGCCAATGATCACGGGCTCCAGGGAGCTAAAGGGCAAGACATTTGGCATAGTGGGAATGGGGGCAATAGGCATAAGGCTGGCTGAAAGGCTGCTGCCCTTCGAGGTGGGCATGGTATATCACGACGTGCGGAGACTCCCTGAGGAAAGGGAACAGAATCTCGGCCTGACCTATATTCCCTTTGAGCGGCTGCTTGAGGTGAGTGACGTTATTTCCATACACGTACCGCTTACCAAGGAAACAGAGAAAATGTTCTCTTCATTCGCGTTCGGGAAAATGAAGGAGGGTGCCATCCTCATCAATACCTCAAGAGGTGAAGTTGTAGATGAACAGGCTCTGATCGAGGCGGTCAAGGGGAAGGGAATAAGAGCTGGCCTTGATGTATTTGCCACTGAGCCTCCAGACTTCAGTTCAGAACTTTTCAGGCTGGACAATGTCATATTTTCACCGCATATAGCCGGGGTTACGGTGGAAAGCCAGCAGAGATTCATTACCGAAACGGTTTCAAATGTGCTGCGCTATGCCCAGGGAGTCGACCCTCTATACAGGGTGCAATTATGAAAGGCTATGAGTTGTTCGAGGATGCAATAGAGTCCCTTGACCTGTACCCCGTGTTCGGGAACCCCGGGACCACAGAGATACCCATGCTGAGAAAGATAAAGGGTTACATCCTGACATTGCATGACTCCATATCAGTGGGAATGGCCGATGGCGCGGCACAGGCGAGCGGTGATGCTACCCTGGTCAACCTTCATGATCTTCCTGGAGTCGCGAATTCCATGGCGTTCATACACACTGCGATGATAAACAGGTCTCCCGTAATAATAACCGCAGGACAGCAGGACATGCGGCATGCCTTCTACGACCCGCTGCTGTATCACAACCTCCTTTCACTTGTGGGAGACGCCGTGAAATACAAGATAGAGGTGACCCAGGCGTCGGACATAGCTCCTGCGATAGCCAGGGCCAGATCCATAGCCATGACACCACCCATGGGACCTGTGTTTCTTTCCTTTCCAATGAACGTCATGGACCAGGAGTCTGCAAAAGTGGATCTTGTGGAACATGATCCGAATGTGAATATTGTGGATAATGAGGCGGTTCGGGAAATAGTAGACATGATAAACCATTCCAGCAACCCTGCACTGGTATATGGATATGAGATAGATGCGTTCAATGCCCATGATGAAGCGGTTGACTTTGCACATGCCCTGGGGTGTCCGGTATACGGGGAGCCTCTGGGAAGCAGGGCGATGTTCAGATCTTCTGACTTGAGCTATGCCGGCGATCTTCTTCCCGCCACCACCCTGATTAACCTGAAGCTGTTGCAGCATGATCTCATAGTTTTTGTTGGCGGCGACATAACCCTCTATCCTTACCTTCCCTCACCCCTTTTACCCGGAAAGAATGTCCTGTTTGTGGGGATGGATATATCCAACAGGATCGGAAAGGGTTACACAATGAATCCTAAACTGTTCCTAACCGCAGCAAAGGCAATGGTGTCCAGGAAGGGAAATTTCAAAAGGGCTGAGGATTACAGCTTTGCTACCACAGTGGCAAGGGAAAAACGCAGCATGGGACTGAACTTTGTGATGTCCGCTGCAAGGAAAAACTTTGCAGGTTACACAATAGTGGATGAGTCCATATCGGCTTCCCCCACCGTGAGGAGCGTGATGGGATATTCCCATCTTCGATATTTCTCCGCAAGAAGCGGCCAGCTTGGCTGGGGCATACCTGCGGCCATGGGAATAGCCACGGTGACGGACAGGGTTCTGCTGATTATAGGAGATGGATCTTTCATGTATACCGTCCAGAGCCTGTGGACTGCAAAACGCTATGACATTCCCCTGAAGATACTTGTACTCAACAACGGCGGATACAGCATACTGAAGAGCTATTCCAAAAGCTACTATCCGGGGCTCGAAAACGCAGATTTCTTCAACCTGGGTCTTGACATCGCATCCGTCGCAAAGGGATTCGGAGTAGAGACAAGGGTTGCAGGCGCCGATCTCGAGGAAATGGCCTGGCTGAGGGAGGGAAAAGAGGTAAGAGTGCTTGTTGTTAACGTGAATTCAGAAATTCCGAAGCTTTTCCTCTGAAAACTAGGAGAATACCTTTCCCATGAATCTGTAGACCCTGGTTTCAGGGTCTTTCCAGCAACTGACCTTCATGCCCGCCTTTATGCATGTTTCATCCAGGAACTGCAGCGGGCTCAGGTCAAGCTCCTCCATCACCTGCGGCAGCAGAAGCCCACTGCGTATCCCCCTGGATACCTCCAGCCCATGCACTCCCCGGATTATCAGGGCATTCAGGTCTGTATCCTTTCCAATACTGATCTCTTCCGTTTCGCTGAGAACCGTAACCTCGTATTCCAGCTGGCCGATCTCATCCTCACTGACCGGCGGGAACCTGGGATCATCAGTTGCTGCATAGACTGCAGCTTTCTGCACTCCAATGTAAAGAGGATATATAGGCTCCACAAAGCCTATGCAACCCCTGAGGTCCCCGTGAATCTTAAGGGTAACAAAGACTCCGGCGTTCCGCTTCATGGAAGGGTCTATTTTTCTGACCGCCGGCATCCGCATCCTCAGGATATGCTCCTCGACCGATTCCCGTGCGATCTTCAGCAGAGCCCTCCCGTCCTCCGGCGTCATCCTGGAAACTTCGTCGATGTTCATGGAGATCATATAATAATCAACTGCGAGGTATAATAATTGATCCTACCTGCTGGTGACTTGTATTGACGACCAGAACACATGTGATAAAACTGGGTACCAGCTCTATTAATTCCATACAAAACTGGGCATAATCTGAAAAAACAAAGGTTAATTATTTGGTCTTGCCTTGTTAATACATGAGACATCCGGCTGTTTCCGGAATGTTCTATCCAGCGGTGAAATCTGACCTTGAGTCTGCAATAGACAGGGCGCTGGCATCAGCGGTCTTGCCGGACATTGAGATAAAGAGGATCATAGGTGTTGTTGTTCCACATGCCGGGTACGAGTATTCTGGAGGGACGGCTGCATATTCTTACAGAATGATACAGAGGTATTCCAGGCTGCATGACTTCGTCATCCTGGGACCAAATCACAGGGGAATAGGGTCAAGCGTAAGCACAGGGATGGATGAATGGGAGACGCCGCTGGGAGTTGCCGAAGTCAACGTCGGGATCATGAACGGGATAATGGCAGACCTGCCCTTTATGGAAAATGATGCAAGATCACACTATGCAGAGCATTCCATTGAGGTTCAGATACCTTTCCTTCAGCGCATTTACGGAAGTGATTTCACATTCATGCCCATATGCATGTGGTATCAGGAGAAGGATGTGGCAATACCGCTTGGAGACACCCTGGCAAGACACGCTGATGGTTTCACTATAATTGCAAGCTCCGACCTCAATCACTACCAGAAGCAGGACATAACTGTGCGGAAGGATATGGCGCTGATTGAAAAAATTGTGGAACTTGATCTGGGTGGATTTTACAGGACGCTCAGGGAAGCAGACGTAAGTGCCTGCGGATATGGAGCAATAGCCACACTGATGGAGGTCACAAAAAAACTCGGAGGGAAGATAACTCTGCTGCATCATACCACATCCGGGGAGGTTACGGGAGATGAAGATCCTGTGGTTGGATATGCATCCATGGTGGCGTACAAATGAAAGAAGCAGTTCTCTATGAGGAGATGGGAGAAGGCAGGGTAAAGTGTACTGCCTGCTGGAGATACTGCATCCTGAAACCCGGACAGACTGGATTCTGTGGCGTAAGGACCAATCTGGACGGAAAATTGTATCTTTCGGTATATGGCCTTGTTTCTGCCATGCACGTTGACCCTATCGAGAAGAAGCCCGTTCTGCACATGTTTCCCAATTCCAGGATTTTTTCGCTCTCCACGACCGGCTGCAACTATGCATGCGCCTACTGCCAGAACTGGGACATCAGCCAGAGGAGAAAAGCAGAGGGAACAGAGATCACGCCTGAGGATGTGGTTGACGAGGCCATAAGGCTGAAATGCAGGGGAATTGCCTATACGTACAATGAACCAACCATTTTCATGGAATTTGCCC
The DNA here is from genome assembly GCA_021792655.1 of Thermoplasmata archaeon. GTDB lineage: Archaea > Thermoplasmatota > Thermoplasmata > Thermoplasmatales > Thermoplasmataceae > B-DKE. The sequence goes on from JAJYUG010000060.1 coordinate 5,910, forward strand.
ATGACATCGGGGTTATAGCCAGGAAGAGGGGACTAATAAACATCTTCGTCACAAATGGCTTTGAAACGGATGAATCGATAGAAATGGCCAAGGATTTCCTCACCGCTGCCACCGTGGATTTCAAGGGAAATGCCGGCACGCAGTTCTACAGGAAGTACATTTCAGTGCCAAGCGCAGAACCCATATACCATACCTTAGAAGGGTTCAGGAAGGCGGGAATACACCTGGAGATAACCGACCTGGTGCTTCCTGGGATTGGCGACAGCACAGACGAATTGAGGAATATGCTTGGCAGGATTCTAGATAGCGTCGGAAACGATGTGCCAGTGGAGTTCCTGAGATTCCATCCCGACTTCAAGCTGCAGGATCTCCCGCC